>CANGHQ010000050.1 GCA_947453585.1 Burkholderiales bacterium
AAGCCGCGCCGCTTTTCACCTTGGCGGCGAGTTTTTGCGCCGCCTCCACGTTCACCCCGGCCGTAACCTGCTCGACCAGGGCCACGATGTCGCCCATGCCCAAAATGCGCCCGGCGTGGCGCTGGGCGTCAAACACTTCCAGGCCGTCGAGCTTTTCACTGGTGCCCGCAAACTTGATCGGCGCGCCCGTCACCTGGCGCACCGAAAGCGCCGCACCACCGCGCGAGTCACCATCGGTCTTGGTCAGGATGATGCCGGTGAGCGGCAGCGCGTCCTTGAAGGCTTTGGCCGTGTTGACCGCGTCCTGGCCCTGCATGGCATCCACCACAAACAGGGTTTCCACCGGTTTGAGCGCCGCGTGCAAGGCAGTGATCTCGGCCATCAGCGCCGCGTCAATCGCCAGGCGGCCGGCCGTATCGACCAGCAGCACGTCAAAAAAGTGTTTTTTCGCGTAATCCAGCGCGGCCAGGCCAATGTCCACCGGCTTTTGGTCCGGCGAGCTGGGGAACCACTCGGCCCCGGCCTGCGCGGTCACGGTCTTGAGCTGCTCGATAGCGGCGGGGCGGTACACGTCGCCCGAGACGGTCAGCACCTTCTTCTTGCGCTTCTCGATCAGGTGCTTGGCCAGCTTGGCCGTGGTGGTGGTTTTACCGGCGCCTTGCAAGCCGGCCATCAAAATCACCGCCGGGGGTTGGGCGGCCAGATTAATGTCGCTTACGCCTTCGCCCATGGTGGCGGCGAGCTCTTGGTTGACGATGCTCACCATCACCTGGCCTGGCTGCAGCGAACCCAGCACCTCTTGCCCCAGTGCTTTTTCCTTGACCCTGGCAATAAAGTCGCGCACCACGGGCAGCGCCACGTCGGCCTCCAAGAGCGCCATGCGCACTTCGCGCAGCATCTCGGCCACGTTGTCCTCGGTAATGCGCGATTGGCCGCGCAGGGTTTTCACCAGGCGCGATAGTTTGTCGGTCAGGGCGGAGGCCATAGGGAATCCAATGCGGGAAATAGGGGTGAACAGGGGGCTTGAGGCCAGGAGCTTGCACCTTTGCTTGCAAATAGCGGTACGCAAAAGGCTAAACTGTTGCGATGATTTTAGACAGCGCATCCCCCCTGAGCCTTGGCCTGACCGCCGTGGCCGCGTTTGCCTATGTTTGGCCGGCCTTTCGGGTCGCGGGCCACAGCGCCTGGGTGACCCGGTTTTGGGTCGCGCTGGCTTGGCTGTCCCATGGTGCGCTGCTGGGTTTGGGCTTTATGGACACGCCAGCGCGTTTCGGTTTTGCGCCGGCCCTGTCGGTCACCGCCTGGCTGATTGCAACCAGTTACGCGGTCGAGCGCCAGTTGTACCCGCAGTTGCCTGCCCGCTGGGCGCTCAGCGCCGTGGGCGCCTTGTCTGTCGTGCTGGCGCTGGCGTTTCCCGGCACGGCCTTGCCCGCGACCGCCTCAGTCTGGATGCCTTTGCACCTGGCCATGGGCGTTTCTTGCTACGGTCTGTTTGGCGTGGCGGTGGTGCACGCCTGGTTCATGACGCGGGCTGAGGCCCGCATGCGCATGGGCGTGGACACCCAAAGCGGCCTGCCCCTGCTCACCCTAGAACGCCTCACCTACCGCTTTGTCGCTGCCGGTTTTGTGCTGCTCACCGCCACTTTGCTGGTGGGCTACGGCTTTGGCGACGTGGTCTATGGCCACGCCAAGGCCTGGCGCTGGGACCACAAAACCGTGTTTTCCTTGCTCTCGTGGCTGACGTTCGCCGTGCTGCTGGTGGGGCGCTCGCATTTCGGCTGGCGCGGCAAGCGCGCGGTGGTGGTGCTTTACACGGGTTCGGCCTTTTTGTTTCTCGCCTACGTGGGCTCACGCTTTGTGATGGAAGTGGTCTTGGGCCGAACGGCATGAAATACCTGTTGTTGTTGCTAGTGGCCCTGCTGATCATTTGGCAGTTGCGCAGCTACCGCGACCGCGAAGCCCGCAAACAACCCCCGCCCCGCGGCAGCGCCGAACAGCCTATTGAGATGGTGGCCTGCCTGCACTGCGGCACCCATGTTGCGGCTGCTGAAGCCGTGCAAGGCCGCCAAGGCAGCTATTGCAGCGCCGAGCACCGCCAGCGCCACGAAACTTGACCGCCCCAGCGCACGCACCTACCGCAGGCGATGGCGCCGACCCGCCGCAGCCCGTGTGGCACAAAGGCTGGTACGCCCGGGCCCAAGCCCAACCTTCCCCCAACTTTGGCCCCCGCCCCCCGCAGGCCCACATTGATTTGCTGGTGGTGCATTCCATCAGCCTGCCGCCGGGCGTCTACGGCGGCCCCGAAGTCGGGCAGTTGTTTTGCAACCAACTCGACTGGGACGCGCACCCTTACTTCCAGACCATTCGGGGCTTGCAGGTCTCGGCCCACTTCTTTATCCGCCGTGACGGCAGTCTGTGGCAGTTTGTCAGTTGCGACGACCGCGCCTGGCACGCCGGCCAATCGCACTACCGTGGGCGGGATAACTGCAACGACGACTCCATCGGCGTGGAACTCGAAGGCCTAGAGGGCGACACCTTCACGCCTGCGCAGTACCAATCCCTGGCCGAATTGGTGGCGGCCGTGGCGCAGCACTACCCATTGGCCGATGTGGCCGGCCATGAGCACATCGCGCCAGGCCGAAAAATGGACCCGGGGCCAGGGTTTCAATGGAATTTATTGCTTCCGCATTTGGCCGCGCTGTCAATTCGGCCACCGATTTTCCAAAAAATTTAGAAAATTTATTTTTGTGGATTACGCCAATTTAATTTGGTGCATTTACTGTCGGCAGATCGACAAAGCCAGAAACCATGCGGTCTACAGCGGCAAAACGGCTGCCAAGGCCGGTAAATACTGAGGGATTGGCCCTTCTGTTCGCAGTGGTGCGCCTTGGCAGGGCGTTTTCCCTGCAGAAAAAAAGGCCGGCTTTGCCCACTTTTGTGATCTGGCGCACCGCGCATGCCAGAGCATGAAATCTGGACTCGGTACACTACCGGTAGTGGCTTGCGCACCCGCCACACACCAGATATAGTGCTTTCTCAGTTTTCGGCCGCGTGCTTGTTCCCGCCGCCCAACCACCGAAAAAGCCAGTTTTTTTGATAAAAATACCGATAGCAAAAGGAAACCATGCAAACCCTTACCTCCTTGTCTCCCGCAGCGCCGATCGCCACGTCGCTGGGCGGCCATATGGCCGATGCCACCAGCGCCAACGCGCTGTCGAGCTACCAAATCATTCGCCGCAACGGCGCCGTAGTCGCCTTTGAGCCCAACAAGATCGCCGTAGCCATCATGAAGGCCTCGCTCGCCGTCCACGGCACCCAGGGCGCAGCCTCGGCCAGCGTGCGCGAAAACGTGGACGCCCTGACCCAGCAGGTCATCCGCGCGCTGGTGCGCTCGCGTCCAGGCGGCGGCACCTTCCATATTGAAGACGTACAAGACCAAGTGGAACTGGGCCTGATGCGCGTGGGCAACCACGAAGTGGCACGCGCCTATGTGCTGTACCGCGAACGCCGCACCCAAGAGCGCGCCAAGCAAGTGGCTGACGCCACCCCCGCCGCGCCCACCTTGCATGTGATTGACCGCGGCCAGCGTGTGGCGCTGGACCTGCGCGCCATGACGCAGCGCATCGAGACCGCTTGCTTTGGCCTGGGCGCCGACGTCAAGGCCGAGCCCATCATCGCCGAGACCATGCGCAACCTGTACGACGGCGTGCCCATGGACGAGGTGTTCAAGGCCTCCATCCTGGCCGCCCGCACACTGATCGAAAAAGACCCGGACTACACCTACGCCACGGCGCGTTTGCTGTTTCACACCATTTCGCGCGAAGTGCTGGGCCGCGACGTGGCCACCGCCGACATGCAGCAGGCCTACGCAGACTACTTCCCCGACTACATCAAAAAGGCCGTGGGCTACGAGCTGCTGGACGAAAAAATGATGCAGTTCGACTTGGAGCGCCTGGGCGCGTCGCTGAAGGCCGAGCGCGACCTGCAGTTTGATTACCTGGGCCTGCAAACCCTGTACGACCGCTACTTTTTGCACCACCAAAAAAACCGCATTGAGCTGCCCCAGGCTTTCTTTATGCGCGTGGCCATGGGCTTGTCGCTCAACGAGACCGACCGCGAAGCCCGCGCCATCGAGTTCTATGAAGTGCTGTCGTCCTTTGACTTCATGTCCAGCACGCCCACGCTGTTTAACAGCGGCGGTCTGCGTTCGCAGCTCTCTTCCTGCTACCTGACCACCGTGCCCGACGATTTGGACGGCATTTACGAGTCCATCAAGGAAAACGCCTTGTTGTCCAAGTTTGCTGGCGGCCTGGGCAACGACTGGACCCGCGTACGCGCCCTGGGTTCGCGCATCAAGGGCACCAACGGCGAGTCCCAAGGCGTGGTGCCTTTCCTTAAGGTCGTCAACGACACGGCGGTTGCGGTCAACCAGGGCGGCAAGCGCAAGGGCGCGGTTTGCACTTACCTGGAAACCTGGCACCTGGACATCGAAGAATTCCTGGAGCTGCGCAAGAACACCGGCGACGACCGCCGCCGCACCCACGACATGAACACCGCCAACTGGGTGCCCGACCTGTTCATGCGCCGCGTGATGGAAAAAGGCCAGTGGACGCTGTTCTCGCCGTCCAACGTGCCCGACCTGCACGACAAGTTCGGCGCCGACTTTGAGAAGGCCTATGTCGCCTACGAGCAGCAAGCCGCCCAAGGCCTGATCAAGCCCTCGCGCGTGGTGGAAGCCGCTGACCTGTGGCGCAAGATGCTGACCATGCTGTTTGAAACCGGCCACCCTTGGATTACTTTCAAGGACGCCTGCAACGTGCGCTCGCCCCAGCAGCACGCCGGCGTGGTCCATTCCAGCAACTTGTGCACCGAAATCACGCTCAACACCTCGGACACCGAAACCGCTGTTTGCAACCTGGGTTCGGTCAACTTGCTGCAGCATCTGAAAGACGGCAAGCTGGACCACGACAAGCTCAAGCGCACCATTACCACCGCGATGCGCATGCTCGACAACGTCATCGACATCAACTACTACGCGGTCAAAAAGGCCCGTGACTCCAATATGCGCCACCGTCCGGTGGGCCTTGGCATCATGGCCTTCCAGGACAGCTTGTACGAGTTGCGCATTCCTTATGCCAGCGAAGCGGCGGTCGGCTTTGCCGATACATCCATGGAAGCGGTGAGCTACTACGCCTACTGGGCTTCGACCGAACTGGCGCGCGAGCGCGGCAGCTATTCCAGCTTCAAAGGTTCTTTGTGGGACCAGGGCATCTTGCCTTTTGACACATTGGACATGCTGGCCAAGGCGCGCGGCGGCTATGTGGAAGTGGACCGCTCCAGCACCATGGACTGGGACGCGCTGCGCCGCAAGATTGCCAAGGATGGCATGCGCAATTCCAATTGTGTGGCGATTGCGCCCACGGCCACCATTTCCAACATCATTGGCGTGGATGCGTCGATCGAACCCTGCTTTGGCAACCTGTCGGTCAAGTCCAACTTGTCGGGCGAGTTCACGGTGGTCAACAGCTACCTGGTGCGCGACCTCAAGCGCATCGGCCTGTGGGACGACGTGATGGTGATGGACCTGAAACATTTCGACGGTTCGCTCAGCCCCATGGACCGCGTGCCGCACGAGATCAAGCAGCTCTACGCCACCGCCTTTGAGGTGGAAACCCGCTGGCTGGTCGAAGCCGCCGCGCGCCGCCAAAAATGGATTGACCAGGCGCAGTCGCTCAACATCTACATGGCTGGCGCCTCGGGCAAAAAGCTGGACGACACCTACAAGCTGGCTTGGGTTCGTGGCCTGAAAACCACGTACTACCTGCGCACCATGTCGGCCACGCACGCCGAGAAATCCACGGTGAGTTCGGGTCGCATGAACTCGGTGTCTTCGGAGTCGTCTGCGGCCCCCAGCGCGCGCGCACCGTCCTTGCTCGAAGCGGCCGCAGCGGCGGCCCAAGAGCAAATGACACTGAGCGCAAGTGCTGCCACCGACATCAAATTTTGTGGCGTAGACGACCCGACTTGCGAGTCCTGCCAATAAACCTTGCGGCGCAGCACGCGCTGCGTCAATTAAATCTGCAATACATCGCACAAAAGCTATTATTTTCGTGCGCCTGATAGCATAATCTGCCAATTGGAAAACTCTATGCTGACCTGGGAAGAAGACATCAAACCTGCAGCGCAAAATGTTTTTGCGCGCGACCCCTCCGACGCTTTTTTTGCGCCGTCCGCTAGCCCCAAATTGGAGGCGGCTCCAACTTTTGGCGCGGGCTTTGAGCCGACGACGGCCACGGCTGCCGTGGCATTTGCCGAAGCCTCAAGCCGCCGCGTCAAAGCCTCTGACAAGCGCATCATCAACGGCAAGACCGACGTCAACCAGTTGGTGCCCTTCAAGTACAAATGGGCCTGGGAAAAATACCTGGCCACCTGCGCCAACCACTGGATGCCGCAAGAGGTGAACATGACGCGTGACATCGCCTTGTGGAAGGACCCCAACGGTCTGACCGAGGACGAGCGCCGCATCATCAAGCGCAACCTGGGCTTCTTCACGACCGCTGACTCTCTGGCTGCCAACAACATCGTCTTGGGCACCTACCGCCATATCACCGCGCCCGAATGCCGCCAGTTTTTGCTGCGCCAGGCCTTTGAAGAGGCGATCCACACCCACGCGTACCAGTACATCGTGGAGTCGCTGGGCCTGGACGAAGGCGAGATTTTCAGCGCCTATAACGAAGTCAAGTCCATCCGCGACAAAGACCAGTTCCTGATCCCTTTCATTGAAGCGATCATGGATCCGCATTTCCATACCGGCACGCCCGAGACCGACCAGACCCTGCTCAAGTCGCTGATCGTGTTTGCCTGCCTGATGGAAGGCCTGTTCTTCTACGTTGGCTTCACGCAAATCCTGGCGCTGGGCCGCCAAAACAAGATGACGGGTGCGGCCGAGCAGTACCAGTACATCTTGCGCGACGAGTCCATGCACTGCAATTTCGGCATCGACCTGATCAACCAGCTCAAGGCGGAAAACCCCCAGCTCTGGACGCCCGAGTTCAAGGCCGAAATCAAGGGTCTGTTTGAACAGGCCGTGGAACTTGAGTACCGTTACGCCGAAGACACCATGCCGCGTGGCGTGCTGGGCATGAATGCGTCGATGTTCAAGGGCTACCTGCGTTACATCGCCAACCGTCGTGCCACCCAAATCGGTCTGGAGGCGTTGTTCCCCCATGAGGAAAATCCTTTCCCCTGGATGAGCGAGATGATCGACTTGAAGAAAGAACGCAATTTCTTTGAAACCCGCGTTATTGAATACCAATCCGGCGGAGCCTTGTCTTGGGACTAAGGCTTTGATTCTGGATTTGCATATTTCACAGCCCCCACTGCCCCGGCGTGTGGCGAGGCGGCTGTGGTCCCGAGTTCATGTTGCTGGGACCCTGCCCAACCACATGAATCTCTTTTTGCTGTTGATAGGCAAAAAGTGCTCTTTGTAATCTGATCAAGGAGAAAATTATGGCAACTGCAAAAAAACCGGCCGCAAAAAAGGCTGCTCCCGCAACCAAAGTGGTCGCAAAGAAAGCTGCACCCGCTGCCGCACCCGCGAAGAAGGCTGTAGCCAAGAAGGCCGCTCCTGCACCGGCTAAAAAAGTCGCCGCTAAAAAGGCAGCTCCCGCCAAGGCAGCACCAGCCAAGGCCGCTGTGAAAGCCCCGGCAAAAAAAGCAGCAGCTAAAAAAGCAGCGCCCGCCAAGGCAGCGCCAGCGAAAAAAGTAGCAGCGAAGAAGGCGGCCCCCGCCAAAGCAGCGCCAGCCAAAAAAGCGGCAGCTAAGAAAGCTGTAGCCAAGAAAGCTGCGCCAGCCAAAAAGGCGGCACCCGCCAAGAAGGTAGCAGCCAAGAAGGCAGCACCGGCCAAAGCGCCAGCGAAAAAAGCAGTGGCTAAAAAAGCCGCTCCTGCCAAGGCGCCAGCCAAAAAAGCTGCACCCGCCAAAGCGGCAGCTCCTGCGAAGAAGGCAGCGCCCGCCAAGAAGGCCGCTGCTAAAAAGCCCGCAGCTGCGCCTGCGCAGACGACGCTTAACCCCAAGGCTGCATGGCCTTTTCCAAGCGCGACAAAACCTTAATCGCTTAAGTGCTTGTCTCCAAAGCCCGGCATCTGCCAAAGATGTCGGGCTTTTTTACTGGCGCGTCGGAATCCCTGTCAGGGGTAAAAAGCCTGTAGCCGGTAGCCCACCACACGCTGCGTGCTGGAAGCGTCTTCCCACTTGATCCACAGCGCTGCCGGCGCTCGTGATGCACCGGCTAAGGTGGCGGTGGCAGCGCCCCAGTCTTTGGGCGAATACACCTTGCGCGCGAGCACCTGGTCGGCTGCGTCGGTCAAGGTGAGTGCCAGTACCGGCGCGTCCAGCACCAATTCAGAGCGGTTGGCGACCATGGCGCTTAAGTGGAACAGATTGGGGCCGGTGGTGGTGAAGCTGGAGTCTTCAATGGCCACGGCGTTGATCTGGCGCAGCCCGCAACGCCCGGCGGGGCACAGCGACTGCAGCCAGGACGTGGCCTGGGGAGCAGCGTCTGCCAGAGAGTGGCGCGCTTGTAGCCCGATTTGAAGCGCCAACAACGCAAGCAGCGCGCCTAGCAGCAAGCGCCCCGATGGCCCGCCACGCGTGCGCGGCGCAGGGGATGCGTGGGGCGGCGATGGTGAAGGGGCAAGGCGAGCGGGCGGCGTCTGGATTGGCTCGGGCCGGTTTGGCAGGGGTGTTGTTGTCGCCGCCGAGGTGGTTGC
>CANGHQ010000051.1 GCA_947453585.1 Burkholderiales bacterium
CGAGCGCATGGTTCCCGCCAGCAAGGGCGCCAACCACTGGCTGCGTTGCGCCGGGCTGGCAAAGCGGTGCAGCAACTCCATATTGCCGGTGTCGGGTGCGCTGCAGTTCAACACTTCGGACGCCCAGGGCAGGCGACCCAGCAACTCGGCAATGGGCGCGTAGTCCAGATTGCGCAAGCGGGTGCCGGGCTCATGGGGAAGCAGCCGGGGCAGGAACAGGTTCCACAAGCCTTCGTCTTGCGCCAGGGCCTTGAGGTCTTCCAGCAACGGCGGCGGGTATACGCCCTGGGCCACGCTCTGGTGCCAGGCTGGGTTGTGGGGAAGCAGGTAGCGGTGAAAAAATGCGTCGGCTTTGGCCCGCAGGCGCCGACCTTCAGCAGAAGGTGAAAAATCCATGCGGCCATTGTGTGGAGCGGGCGTTTACCATGCGATTGACTTGCGTCAAAGCAAGCGCTTTGCACGAGACACCTGCGCGACGCCTTGGCAAGGTTTTTTCTTTTCGTGGTTTCTTTCTTTTGTGAGCTTTCAATACTATGCAGGAATTTCCCTCGGGTGCGGTTTTGGTCTTGGTCGCCTTGCCCCAAGAGCTCGACGCCAGCTTGCTCGGCGCCCACGCCACCGTCTGCTACACCGGCGTGGGCAAGGTGAACGCCGCCTATGCCACGGCGCTAGCGCTGCGCGAACATGCGCCGCAACTGGTGATCAATTTCGGATCTGCCGGCCGCGTAGCGCCGTGTCCGCCGGGGCTGGTGGAAGTGGCCAGCGTGCTGCAGCGCGACATGAACGCCGAGCCGCTGGCACCGCGCGGGGCCACACCCTTTCAGGACGGCGGTCACACGCTGCAATCGGGGCGCGAGGGCGTGGTGTGCGGCACGGGCGACAGCTTTGTTACCGCGCCCGACCCCTGGTTTGAGACGCGGGGCGTGCAACTGGTGGACATGGAGCTGTATGCGGTGGCCAGCGTCTGCGCGCGGCAAAACGTGGCTTGGCGCGCGTTCAAGTTTGTGTCGGACGACGCCAATGCCGATTCAGCCAATGACTGGCAGGCCAATGTGCGCCGGGGTGAGGCCTTGTTTGTGGACTGGTTTCTCCTGAATTTGGCGGACGCAAGGAATTTGTAGCCAGCCGCTGGCGCGGCACCAGCCACTAACGACATCCTTATCCCGCTGGTGATACGCTGCGCCACGATGAAGCTTCTGGACAAAACCCTTCAAAACCAGTTCGCCTGGCGCGCCTGGACTCTGGTCGTTGCACTGCTGGCGGCGTCAACGGGTTTTGGCTTCTTGTGGGAGCCCCATGTTTCGCTGGCCAGCCAGGCAATGCTGTACGTTTTGGCGGTGGTGATCGCGTCTTACACCCTGGAGCCGTTGGCCTCTGTGGCTTGTGCCTTGGGCGCAGTGACAGCATTCAATTTCTTTTTTGTACCGCCGCGCTGGACTTTTGAGGTTGATAGCCAGCAGAACCTGATATCGCTCTTTACCATGTTAGTGGTGGCGTTGGTGGTCAGCCGCCTTGCGGCAGACCTGCGGCGCAAAACCGCTTCGGCCCATCTCAGCGCATCCCGCGCGCGGCAGATGCAGTCGCTGTCGGGCGACTTGGCTGAGGCCGCGAACCCAACGGCGATGTTGGGCCTGGGCCAGGCTGCGCTTGCCCAGGCATTTGCTGGTCCGATCGTGCTTGCATTGCGATCCGAAGACGGGGCGTTTGTTTTTTCCGATGCACTGTCGCAAGAAGTCCCACCGGCCTTGCGTGATGGGTTGCTCAGTTGCATGCGCGAGGCTGCCGCCTTGGGGCCGGGAACAGGGCGTTGGCCGGGATTGAATGCTTGGTACATCCCTTTGGGCCTTGCCACGCAGATGCAAGGTGCAGTGTGCATCCAGAACATTTCGGCCGCAGACCAGTCCGGCCGTGAACACGCGTTGGCGCTTTGTGGGCTTCTTGCACAGGCGCTGTGGCGTTTGAAACTTGCCTCTGCCATGCAGGCCGCCCAAACACTGGCACGGCACCAGCAAATGCAGAGTACTTTTCTGGCGGCCATTTCACACGACCTGCGCACGCCTTTGGCTGCGATCTTGGGCGCGGCATCCGCCTTGCAAAGCCAAGGCGAAAAGCTCGGTGCCGCCGAGCAACAGGCCTTGCAGGACAGCATCATTCGGGAGGCGCGTTACCTGAGCACCTTGACCGAAAACACCCTGCAGCTGGTGCAATTGACCAACGCAGCCCAGCCCTTGCGCCGCAGTTGGGAGTCCATGGAGGAGGTGGTGGGTGCGGTACTGGGCCGCATGCGCCTGCGCGACCCATTGCATCGCATCACGGCCAAAGTTCCCCAGGGCCTGCCCTTGGTCGAGGCGGATCCGGTTCTGCTGGCGCAGTTGCTGGACAACTTGCTGGACAACGCCTTGAAGTACAGCGCGGGCCCCATTTCCTTAATGGTCAGCAGCGCTACGGGGACGATGCAACTGAGTGTCAAAGACCGCGGAGGCGAAATTGCTCCAGAAGCTCGGGCGCAATTGTTTCAACCCTACGCGCGCGGTGACAAGGGCGGCCCGCATGGCAGCGGACTGGGTCTGGCCTTGTGCCTGGCCATTGCCACCGCCCATGGCGCTGAACTGAAATGGATGGCACGCCCGGGTGGCGGCAACCATTTCCGTTTTACTTTGCCGCTAAGCCCGGCGCAGCCGATCTCGGAGGAGGCATGAGCCTGCACCTGCTGTTGGTGGAGGACGACCGCGAAATTCGGTCCATGTTGCGAACATCGCTTTCCGTGGAGGGCTTTGAGGTGAAGACGGCTGTTTCGCTCAGCGAGGCTCGTGCCTTGCTGCAACACCGTTTGCCAGACGTGGTCTTGCTGGACTTGGGACTGCCAGATGGCGACGGTCTGGAACTGGTCTTGCATATTCGCAAGCAGCACACATTGCCTATTCTGATCATCTCGGCGCGGCACCAGGAGGCCCAGAAAATCACGCTGCTAGACGCAGGGGCAGACGACTATTTGGCCAAGCCCTTCAGCGTTGGCGAGTTGCTGGCCCGCATCCGGGTGGCGCTGCGCCACCGGGGTACGAGTTTGGCTGCGGCAGTCACTGAGCACGCGCTTGACGGCTTGCACATCGATCTGGGCTTGCGCACGATACGACTGCACAGTGAACCCGTGCATCTCACACCCACCGAGTTCAAGCTCCTGGCGCGCTTGGTGCGCAGCGCTGGGCGCGTGGTCACGCACCGCCCATTGCTGGCCGATGTATGGGGGGCCGAGTTCACCGAGCACACGCATTACCTGCGCTTATACATGGGCCAGCTGCGGGCAAAAATCGAACGCGATCCGGCGGAACCTCGGCATTTGCTGACTGAAACCGGCGTTGGCTATCGCTTGGCGGTGACCTAGGCCATTGCGCCAAGGGCTCCACGGCCGCACACTTATGCGTTCCTGATACAGCCCCAGCCACAGTGGAGGCCATTTCACTTCCTTGGGTTCTTATGGTTAAGACAGTTCATCGAGACAGCCTGGCTGCTATGGCCGTAGGCGCACTGGGGGTGGTGTACGGCGACATTGGCACTAGCCCTCTGTACACCATGAAAGAGATTTTCAGCCCAGCCAACGGAATACCTCTAGATGCGGCCCATCTGGTGGGGGCGGTGTCGGTCATTTTTTGGGGCCTGATGGTGATCGTCACCTTGAAATATGTCTTGCTGATCTTGCGTGCTGACAACCGGGGCGAGGGTGGCATCATGGCGCTTACTGCGCTGGCCGCCAAGGCGGCAGGCAGTTCGCGCCAAGGCCGCACTCTGCTGCTGCTGGTCGGTGTTTTTGGTGCGGCGCTGTTTTATGGCGATAGCGTGATTACGCCGGCAATTTCTGTGCTCAGTGCGGTGGAGGGTCTGGAAGTCGTGACGCCGGCATTTACGCCCTACGTCTTGCCGGTGTGTGCGGTGGTGTTGGTGGCCTTGTTTAGCATGCAGCGCTTTGGTACCAGCATGGTGGGCAAGTTGTTTGGCCCCATTATCTTGCTTTGGTTCGCGGTACTTGCGCTCACCGGCATCGCGGAAATCGTGCGCCAACCGTCCATATTGGCCGCGCTAAACCCCATTAACGCAGTGCTTTTTCTTTACGACCGGGGGCCGCATATTTTCGTGGCCATGGGCGCCATTGTCCTAGCGTTTACGGGGGCCGAGGCGCTGTATGCGGACATGGGCCACTTCGGCAAGCGGCCTATCCAGTACGCCTGGGTCGGCTTGGTGTTGCCCGCCTTGGCCATCCATTACATGGGCCAAGGGGCGCTCCTGATGCGCGATCCGTCGGCGCTTGCCAACCCGTTTTATCGGATGTTTCCAACGCAGTGGATTTTGCCGACCGTTGTATTGGCTACCCTGGCCACGGTGATTGCGTCACAGGCGGTGATTTCCGGCGCCTATTCCATGACCAAACAGGCCATTCAGCTCGGTCTGTTGCCGCGCATGGGGGTGCGCTACACCTCAGCCAAGGAGGCGGGACAAATCTACATTCCAGCCGTTAACTGGGTGCTTCTGGTCGCCGTGCTGCTGGCAGTATTTGGCTTTGGAAATTCATCGGCCATGGCATCGGCCTACGGCATTGCCGTGACGGTCACCATGCTGATCACGACGTTGCTGACTTTTTTCGTCGTCCGCTATGGCTGGCATTTCCCACTGGCAGTGGTCATTCCCATCACCGTGGTGTTTATGGCCCTGGACTTGTTGCTGGTGGTGTCTTGCTCGGTCAAATTGCTGCAAGGGGGCTGGTTCCCGCTGGTGTTGGGACTGGGCATCTTTACCGTGATGGCGACTTGGCGGCGCGGTCGCGAGCTGCTGATTGACAGCATTCGCCATGAAGACCCCGAGCTCATGCCCTTTATTACCGCCCTGTCCCAGGACAAAGTGCAGCGGGTACCGCGCACGGCGGTCTACGCGGTGGCCAATCCGGACACGGTGCCGCAAGCCTTGTTGCACAACCTCAAGCACAACCACGTCTTGCATGAGCGTAACCTGATACTCACCGTGGTGTTTCACGATGTGCCCTGGATTGCGTTTGCTCAGCGGGTGGAAGTTACCGCGCTGGTGCCCGGCTTTTGGAAGGTGCAGGTCAACTATGGATTCAAGAACACGCCGGATGTGCCCCAGGCTTTGGAACTGTGTCGCGAACAAGGTTTGCCGCTGAACTTGTTCGAGATTTCCTATTTTCTCAGCCGTGAGACGGTGGTGCCCACTAAAGGCGCCGGCATGGCGCTGTGGCGCGAAGCCCTGTTTGCCCTCATGTCGCGCAATGCGGGCAGCGTAGCGGGCTTCTTTCGTTTGCCCAACAATTGTGTCATTGAACTCGGCACGCGCGTGCAAATTTAGACACTTTAAGGGAGAGAATCGGCACCATGTCCTCCCCTGATTTGCCCTTTGCCGCCGAAGCTTCGCTTTGGCACCCCGTGTTGTTGGCCGACGCCTTGGGCGCGCAGCCGCTGGCCGCTCAATTGCTCGACCAGCCGCTGGCCTTGTGGCGCGACGCCCAGGGTGCGGCGCACGCCTGGGCCGACCAGTGTCCGCACCGCGGTGCGCGTTTGTCCTTGGGGCGGGTGTGCGCGGGCCAGCTTGAATGCCCGTACCACGGCTGGCAATTTACGGGCACTGGCGACTGCGTGCACGTACCAGCATTGCCCGGTTTTGTGCCCGGCCCCAAGCACAGCGCGCGCACCTTTGAGGCGCAAGAGGCCTATGGTTTGTTGTGGGTGCGACTTGCAATACCGGCGACGGAGTCGGTAGCCAACGCGCTGCCCGCCCTCGGCGCTGAGGGGGACGCGCGCCTGCGCAAGGTCAATTGCGGCCCCTATGACGTGGCAACGAGTGCGCCGCGCATTGTGGAAAATTTTCTGGACATGGCGCACTTTGGCTTTGTGCACGAAGGCTGGCTGGGCGCGCGCGACGCTACCGAAATCGCCGACTACCAAGTCAGCCCCACGCCCACAGGCCTGCTGGCCACCAACTGCCGCGCCTGGCAGCCGCAGTCCAACCTGCATTCCACCCAGGCCGCGCTGGTGGAATACAGCTACGAAGTTACCGCGCCCTACACCGCAGTGCTGACCAAGATTCCCGAGGCGGGCACCACGGCGGTGGACGGCTGGCGCGAGTCGATAGCGCTGTTTATATGCCCCGTATCGCCCGAGTCCAGCCGCGTCTGGTTTCGGCTGGCGGTGGCCGACTTTGAATCGCCCGACGAAAAATTGCAGGCCTTTCAACACACCATCTTCACCCAAGACCAGCCGGTGTTGGAGTCGCAATCGCCCCGCAGCCTGCCGCTCAATCTACAGGCCGAGGCGCACACGGCCGCGGATAAAGCCTCGTCGGCCTACCGGCGCTACTTAATGCAGTCGAGCATCACCTTTGGCACCTGCTAAGGCTGCCTAAGCCCGTTTAAGCCAGCAGCGGATAGCCCAGCGCCTGGGCCGATTCGCGCATGTCAACGCAGCGCTGGTAGACGCTGGGCTCTGGCACTTTAAAGCCAACGATGTTGAGCGCCTGCAAGGTGGGCGCCGCCTCTGCGCTGGCCATCAGCGCGCGCAAGGCGTTTTGCAGCAGCGCGATCTCAGCCGCAGAAGTGCCCGTGGCGGTAATTAGCGGCAAGCCCGGATAGGCCTCGGTGGTGGCGATGACGCACAGGCCCTCGGTGGCCTGCGGTGTGTAGCGCGCCAGCGCGGCGTAGGTGACGCAGTCAATCGAAGCCAGGTCTGCGCGGCCTTCGCGCACGGCAGCGACCGAGGCGCCGTGGCCGCCGGTTTCCAGGGCGCTGGCAAAAAAGTGGCCTTTGACTGCAAGAGGTGCGACCAGAGCGCGAAAGGCGTTGTAGCCCGACTGCGAGTTGGGTGCGTTAAAAGCCGCGCGCAAACCGCGAAAGCCTTCCAACCCCAAGTGCCCATGCTCGGCGCGCGCCACCAGCACGCTGCGGCAGGCCATGCCGCTGCACTGTGGCGCGTCATAGGCAAAGGCGCCCAGCAATTGCACCTTGCCCGCCAGGTCGTCGGTAAAGGGGTAGCCGCAGGTTTGGCTCAGCAGCAGATCGGGCGCAAGCCAATGGGCGTGGTAGTCATCCGGCCACGTCAGGTCGTGCGGCAGGCGCTGCAGTCTGGCGCCCGCCAAGCTGTGGCGCAGCAGTTCCCACAACGCCGCCACAGCGGGGCGGTTGGCCAGGTACATGGGCAGGGATGCCAGGCGTGCGGTCATGGCGCGCTCAATGTTTGGGCGCTGCGCTGCTTTGGGGGCGCGTTACTTGGGCGGGATGGTCGATGGGCGAAAACGCATGGCGCACAAACAGCGCCACATAGCCCGGCACCAAAAAGCCGCCGGTGCCCTGCACAAATTGGTCGCGCTGCGCCCAATACGCCTTGGGTATTTCGTACCAGGGCAGGTTGGGTTGGACGTGGTGCACCGCGTGGTAGTTGTTGTTCAAAAACAGCAGGCGCCAAGGCCATGCGGCTTCGTTGACCACAATGCGGTGCGCGGGCAGGGCGGCGGGCCGGTGCTCATAAAAGGAGCGCATGATGGCCAGCCCCAGGCCGGGGTAGCTTACACACAACACATACCTTAGGGGCGACATTCCGGTCCAGGCTGAAATAGCCCACAGCATTAGCGCCAACAGCGCCGCGTGCTGCAGCCAGGTCCAGCGCATCTTGGGGCTGCGCCAGTACACGCCCTGGCGCAGCGGCCACAGCAGGTAAAAAATCGCAAACGCCGGGGTGACAAAGAAGCGCCCGAGCGAGGTGCGCTGCGCCACCAACAGCGCACGCATGGGCGCACTGCGCTGGGCGTAGTCTTCCGGGTCAAGGTAATTGCTCTCGGGGTCTTGGCCGGGGTAGGTGAGCAGTTCGTCGCGGTGGTGCGCCAAATGGCTGCGCCGGTAAATGTCAAACGGGTACCACACGGCGATGGGCAGCAAGCCCAGCCAGCGGTTAAGCCGGGCGTGGGGGCTGGGGTGGTTGTGTACCAGCTCATGTTGCAGGCTCATGTACCAGGCACTCACCACGACCAGGGTCAGCAGCGCACCCCAGGCGCCGCCATGCGCGTACCAGACCAGCGCCGCCAGCCAGCTGCCGTAGACCGCGCCAACGAGCAGCCAAGTCGGCCACTCCACGCGGCGGGGGCGGTTTGCGGTGTCGTGGGCGGAGGCGTTGTGCGCGCGGTTCATGCGGGAAGGTTTCAAAAAAGAGGTGCGGCCGAGTGGCCAATAGGCAGTTTGCGGCGCGGATCGTAGCACTGGCCAATCAATGGCTCTTTGTCCCAAGGCAAAGACAAGCCGCAAATGGCCGCCTTCGTCAGCGCTTTGCGGGCGCAGCGCTCCATGGCGCCGGGCTTGTAAACTCGCCCCTCCCACCGCAGCGTGTCCGGCGCAGCGGGAGTTTTGTTTTTCCGGGCCATGTAGAGGACTACCATGTACAAAAACCTCGCTGCGATCGTCGTCGCCTCAGGCTCGACCGTCCGCGAAACCCCTTGCCTTGCTTGCGCGCCTTCCTATTTGACGGTGGCGCCATGAGTTACCAGGTCAAGGAAATTTTCTACACATTGCAAGGCGAAGGCGGCAACGCCGGCAAGCCCGCCGTGTTTTGCCGCTTTGCCGGATGCAATCTGTGGTCCGGACGGGAACAAGACCGCGCCACCGCCATTTGCCAGTTCTGCGATACCGACTTTGTCGGCACCGATGGCACGCTGGGCGGGCGTTTTGACAGCGCCC
>CANGHQ010000052.1 GCA_947453585.1 Burkholderiales bacterium
GGACGCGCCCACTTCGCGCGCAATGTGGTCCAAAGACACGCCGCCAAAGCCGCGCTGCGCAAACAGGCGCTTGGCGGCGGCCAAGATGTCGGCCTCTAGCAGCTTGCGGGCCTGGCTTACTTTCACCACTTTGGGCGCGTCTACCTGCGGCTCTGCCGCTTGGGGCGCGCGGGCCCTGGGCTTGGCGGCGCCGGATTTGGCAGTTTTGGGTTTGGCGTCCTTGGGTTTGACGGTGGTGGGCGGCGCCGGGTTTTTCATTGTTCTGGTACGGGTATTGCTAGATGAAGGTCTAGGGTTTTTACCAATTGGTAAAACAATTATTACTGGATTAAATCGCGCTTGCAACCAGATTCGCGGAGTGCCACGGGCACGGGCGGATCGACAAGCCATTTTGATGCCACCCACGCGATTGGAAAACACACCATGCAAGCAGACGCTCTGACGCCCGGGGTCCACGCCGGTCGGCTGCCCCCGGCGCAATACGCCCACAACTTTTGCGACGCGCACCCGCCGCTGACCCTGGCGCAAGCCAAGATTGAGGCCGACCGCTGCTATTACTGCTATGACGCGCCCTGCCAAACCGCCTGCCCCACGGGCATTGACGTGCCCAGCTTTATCCACCGCATTGCCGACGACAACCCGCGCGGCGCGGCGCGCACGATTTTGGAATCCAACCCCTTGGGCGGCATGTGCGCCCGGGTGTGCCCCACCGAGGTGCTGTGCGAACAGGCCTGCGTGCGCAACACCCATGAGGACAAGCCGGTCGAAATTGGCCTGCTGCAGCGCTACGCCACCGACCATTTGATGGCCCACCCCGGTGCGCCCTTGTTTACCCGCGCCGCCGACACGGGGCGACGCATAGCGGTGGTGGGCGCCGGGCCCGCTGGCTTGGCCTGCGCCCATGGCCTGGCGCGCCTGGGCCACAGCGTGGTGCTGCTGGACGCGAGCCCCAAGCTCGGCGGCCTGAACGAATACGGCCTGGCCACTTACAAAACCACCGACGGCTTTGCGCAAAAAGAGGTGGCCTGGCTGCTGTCGATTGGCGGCATTGAGGTGCGTCACGGCGTGGCGCTGGGGCGCGAGTTTCAGCTCGACGCTCTCACAAAAGAGTTTGACGCCGTGTTTCTGGGCCTGGGCCTGGCCGGGGTCAACAGCATTGGCATTGCCGAGCCGCAGGCCAGCGGACTGCGCAACGCGGTAGACTTTATTGCCGAGCTGCGCCAGGCCAGCAACCCGGCCACAGTGCCGGTGGGCCGGCACGTGGTGGTGATTGGCGGCGGCATGACGGCGGTGGACGCGGCCGTGCAGTCCAAAAAACTGGGCGCCCAATCGGTGAGCATCGTGTACCGCCGTGGTGCATCAGAGATGGGCGCCTCGCACCACGAACAGGCATGGGCACTAGAAAACGGCGTGCACATCCACCACTGGGCCAGCCCAACGCAGCTGCTGGCAGACGGCGGCCAGATCAGCGGCGTGGAATTTGGCCGCATGCAAATGGCCGACGGCAAGTTAGGCGCCACGGGCGAACACTTTGTACTAGAGGCCGACCTGGTGCTCAAGGCCATTGGCCAAACGCTGGTGGCGCAGCCCCTGGGCAGCGCGCTAGAGCTCAAAGGCGGGCGCATCGTCACCGATGCCGAAGGCCAGACCTCGCACGCCAAGGTGTGGGCTGGCGGCGACTGCCGCTTTGGCGGACGCGACCTGACGGTCGAAGCCGTGGAGCACGGCAAAGTGGCCGCCCATTCCATCCATTCCGCCCTCAGCGTCATCACCGCCTGACCCCCGAAAGCACCCCATGGCTAATCTGCAATCCACCTTTGCTGGCATCCACAGCCCCAACCCCTTTTGGCTGGCGTCCGCGCCGCCCACCGACAAGGCCTACAACGTCAACCGCGCTTTTGAAGCCGGCTGGGGCGGCGTGGTCTGGAAGACGCTGGGCGAAGCCGGTCCGCCCGTGGTCAACGTCAGCGGCCCGCGCTATGGCGCGCTGCTCACGCCCGACCGGCGGCTGATGGGCTTTAACAACATCGAACTGATTACCGACCGCGACCTCGAAGTCAACCTGCGCGAGATTGCCGAGGTCAAACGCCTGTGGCCGGACCGCGCCATGGTGGTGTCGCTGATGGTGCCTTGCGAAGAAGCGTCGTGGAAAGCCATATTGCCGCGCGTAGAAGACACGGGCGCCGACGGCATTGAGCTCAACTTTGGCTGCCCGCACGGCATGAGCGAGCGCGGCATGGGCGCGGCCGTGGGCCAGGTGCCCGAGTACATCCAGATGGTGACCGCGTGGTGCAAGCAGTACAGCAAGCTGCCGGTGATCGTCAAGCTCACGCCCAACATCACCGACATCCGCAACCCCGCGCGCGCTGCCAAAAACGGCGGGGCCGACGCGGTGTCGCTCATCAACACCATCAACTCCATCATGGGCGTGGACCCGTATTCGCTGACCATGAGCCCGGCCACCGGCGGCAAAGGTTCGCACGGCGGCTACTGCGGCCCGGCGGTCAAGCCCATTGCCCTGAACATGGTCGCCGAGATTGCGCGTGACCCGCAAACGGCCGGCCTGCCCATCTCAGGCATCGGCGGCATAGGCACCTGGCGCGACGCGGTGGACTACCTGGCCTTGGGCGCGGGCAATGTGCAGGTCTGCACGGCGGCCATGGTCTACGGCTTCAAGATCGTGCAAGAGATGGCGGACGGCCTGTCGAATTACATGGACGAGATGGGCTTTGCGGCGGTGAGCGACATTGTGGGCAAAGCGCTGCCCACGGTGTCTGACTGGCGCTACCTGAACCTGAACCACATCACCAAGGCGGTGATCAACCAGGACAGCTGCATCCAGTGCGGGCGCTGCCACATTGCCTGCGAAGACACCTCGCACCAGGCCATTACTGCCAGCAAAGACGGCAAGCGCCACTTTGAGGTGAAGAACGACGAATGCGTGGGCTGCAACCTGTGCGTGACCGTCTGCCCCGTGCCCGAATGCATCACCCTACGCGACCTGGCCCCCGGCGAACTCGACGAGCGCACCGGCAAAACCGTGCAAGCCACCCACGCCGACTGGACCAGCCACCCCAACAATCCGATGCGGGTGGCAGCCTGAACCCCGTGCTGCCCCGGATGACACGCCCCGCCAACTGCCCTATTCTGTAAACCCCCATTGCCACAGGAACCCGAGCACATGACCACACTTTTGATTCGCGGCGGTACCGTCGTTAACGCTGACCGGGCCTTCAAGGCCGATGTGATTACCCATGACGGAAAAATTACCGCCTTAGGCGAAAACCTGGCTGCGCCCGCTGGCGCCACCGTGGTGGACGCCGGCGGCCAGTACGTGATGCCCGGCGGCATAGACCCGCACACGCACATGCAACTGCCCTTTATGGGCACCACCACCATGGACGACTTTTATACCGGCACGGCGGCGGGCCTGGCCGGGGGCAACACCACCATCATCGACTTTGTGATTCCCAACCCCCAGCAAAGCCTGCTGGAGGCCTACCAAACCTGGCGCGGCTGGGCCGAAAAGTCGGCCAGCGACTACAGCTTTCACGTAGCCATTACCTGGTGGAGCGAACAAGTGCGCCAAGAGATGGGCACGCTGGTACAAAACGAGGGCGTGAACAGCTTCAAGCACTTCATGGCCTACAAAAACGCCATCATGTGCGACGACGAGACGCTGGTAAACAGCTTTAAGCGCAGCCTGGAACTCGGCGCCATGCCCACGGTGCACGCTGAGAACGGCGAGCTGGTTTATTTGCTGCAAAAGCAAGTGGCCGATATGGGTATCACCGGCCCCGAGGGCCACCCGCTGTCGCGCCCGCCCATGGTCGAAGGCGAAGCCGCCAACCGCGCTATTGCGATTGCTGAGGTGCTGAACGTGCCGATTTATGTGGTGCACGTGAGCTGCATTGAAGCGGCTGACGCCATTGCCCGCGCCCGCGCTCGCGGCCAGCGCGTCTACGGCGAAGTGCTGGCCGGCCACCTGGTGGTGGACGACAGCGTCTACCGCCACCCCGACTTTGCGACCGCCGCCGCCCACGTGATGAGCCCGCCGTTTCGCAGCAAAGAAAACCAGGAAGTGCTGTGGCGCGGCCTGCAAAGCGGCAATCTGCACACCACGGCCACCGACCACTGCACTTTTTGCGCAGCGCAAAAAGTGGTGGGCAAAGACGATTTCTCCAAAATCCCCAACGGCACCGGCGGCGTGGAAGAGCGCTTGGCGGTGATCTGGGACGCGGGCGTGAACACTGGGCGCCTGACGCCATCTGAGTTTGTGGCGATTACTTCGGCCAATACGGCCAAGCTGTTCAACATTTACCCGCAAAAGGGGAGTGTGTCGGTGGGGGCGGATGCGGATTTGGTGGTTTGGGACCCGGCGGGCACCAAAACCCTTTCTGCGGCTACGCAGCACAGCAAGGGGGATTTCAATATTTTTGAGGGGCGGACTGTTACTGGGATTCCTAGCCATACGGTTAGTCGGGGGGAGCTTGTGTTTGTGCAGGGGGATTTGCGGGCTGTGCGGGGGGCGGGGCAGTACGTCAAACGTCCGGCGTTTAGTTCGAATTTTGCGGCCTCGCGGTTGAGGGCGGAGGCTTTGCGGGCTACTTCTGTTGTGCGCTGAGGTTTTGGTTCGTGTTGCTTTTTTCCCCCATCCCCCAGCCCCTTACCCCCGGTGGGGGCAAGGGGGGCTTTAACAGCCGATTTGGTGGTGGCGCTTCGGCTGCGCGTTTACGGCTCGGTGCGGCTTTTTGGTTTGCGCAGACCTTTTTTGGCGGGGGCGCGCACCCGATGCGCGCCCTGCGTGGTGCGGGTGCTGCTGGTATTGGATTTTTGAATTGGCAGGCACGATGTTTGCGTCAGCAAACGAGCGCCGGAGTTGGACTTGGATGTGCACGCCATTGGGGCCGTGCTGAGCAGCGCAGCGGGGGGCGGATTAGGGCGAGCGCATGTTTGAGCGTAGCGAGTTTGCGCACGACCCCGCCACACGCGAGCAGCGCAAGGGACCCCGCAGGGGCACGGTCTCTGGCTCGCCTTTTCTTTGGTTACTTTCTTTTGGCGAAGCAAAAGAAAGTAACTCGGCCGCCGGGCCGAACCCCGGCTAGCCACGTAAACCACAACCCATGAGGAAACAAGCAATGACAACAGCAATAGACATCTCAACAATCCGCATCAACAGCGACCGCCTCTGGGCCTCCCTCATGGAACTCGCCCAAATCGGCGCCACCAAAAAAGGCGGCGTTTGCCGCCTCACCTTAACGGACTTGGACAAACAAGGCCGCGACCTGGTGACCCGCTGGGCGCGCGAAGCCGGTATGACGATCACCATCGACAAAATCGGCAACGGCTTTATGCGCCGCGCCGGGCGCAACAACAGTTTGCCGCCCATCATGACCGGCAGCCACATCGACACCCAGCCCACCGGCGGCAAGTTTGATGGCAACTATGGCGTGCTGGCCGGTATTGAAGTGGTGCGCACCCTGAACGATCTGGGCATTGAGACCGAGGCGCCGATTGAGGTGGCGTTTTGGACCAACGAAGAAGGCTCGCGCTTTGTGCCGGTGATGATGGGCTCGGGCGTGTTTGCCAAGGCGTTTACCTTAGAGCACGCCTATGCCGCCACCGACACCGAAGGCAAAACCGTGGGCGCCGAGCTGGCGCGCATTGGCTATGTGGGCGACCAAGAACCCGGCGACCACCCGATTGGCGCGTATTTTGAGACGCACATCGAGCAAGGCCCGGTGCTGGAGGACAACGACATCACTATTGGCGTGGTGCAAGGCGTGCTGGGCATTCGCTGGTTTGACTGCACCGTGACCGGCATGGAAGCGCACGCCGGCCCCACGCCCATGGCGCTGCGCCGCGACGCCATGCAGGTGGCCACGCACATCATGCAAGAGGTGGTGGCCGCCGCGCTGCGCCACGCGCCGCACGGGCGCGGCACCGTGGGCATGGTGCAGGTCCACCCCAACAGCCGCAACGTGATTCCCGGGCGCGTCAAGTTCAGCATCGACCTGCGCAACGCCACCGACGCGCTGGTGGACCAAATGGCCGACGAGGTAAAAGCCTTTGCTGCACGCAAGAGCCAAGAGACCGGGCTGGACGTAAAGATTGAGATGGTGTCGAGCTATTCGGCCATCGGCTTTCATGCCGACTGCATTGACGCGGTGGCGCGCGCAGCGGCCAAGCTGGGTTATTCGAACATGCCAGTGGTCTCGGGCGCCGGGCACGACGCGGTGTACATGGCCAAGCTGGCGTCCAGCGGCATGATCTTTATTCCCTGCAAAGACGGCATTAGCCACAACGAGATTGAAGACGCCAAGCCCGAGCACATTGCTGCGGGCTGCAACGTGCTGCTACACGCTATGCTGGAGCGTGCCCGTACCTGAAAAAAACAATGACAGAGAACCTTCCATGAGCCAGGATCCCGCAACCAAGCCTCCCCATTTGGCCGTAGAAGTCCGCGACGCGTCGCTCATTTACAACCCGCACACCGCCCCGGTCCACGCCCTGTCCAACGTCGATCTGGCCATTGAGCCCGGCGAATTTGTGTCCTTGATCGGCCCTTCGGGCTGCGGCAAGACCACGCTTTTGCGCGTGATTGCCGACCTGGAGCACATTACCAGCGGCAGCGTGCTGGTCAATGGCGTGTCACCCCACGACGCGCGGCTGGCGCGGGCCTACGGCTATGTGTTTCAGGCGCCTGCGCTGTTTCCGTGGCGCACGGTGTTGGGCAACGTCAAGCTGCCGCTGCAAATCCAGGGCCGCCCGGCTGCCGAATGCGAGGCCATTGCCCGCGAACAACTCGCCCGCGTGGGCCTCACCGGTTTCGAGACCAAATTCCCCTGGCAGCTCTCGGGCGGCATGCAGCAGCGCGCCTCCATTGCGCGCGCGCTGTCGTTTGAGCCGCGTATTTTGATGATGGACGAGCCCTTTGGCGCGCTCGATGAAATCACCCGCGACCGGCTCAATGAGCAATTGCAGCAGCTCTGGCAGCGCGAGCGGCGCACCGTGGTGTTTGTGACGCACTCGATTGCCGAGGCGGTGTATTTGTCTACCCGCATCGTGGTCATGTCGCCCCGGCCCGGGCGCATTGTGCGCACCATCACCTCCACCCTGCCCGACGAGCGCCACCTGGGCCTGCGCGACTCGGTGGAATTCATGGAAATGGCGCATGCCGTACGTGAGGCGCTTGCCGATGGCCACCACGACTAGCCCCGCCGCTGCCCCCAAAACAAGTTGGGGCGCACGCGTGCAGGAACAGGGCCTGCCGATTTTGGTGATCCTGGCCGCCACCTTGCTGGCCTGGTACGCGCTGACGGTCTACCTGAACGCCCCCGGCGCCATTGAGCGCGTGCTTGATCCCAAAGGCCCCTGGGGCTGGCGCGACTTGGTAGATGCCACCCTGGCCATGCAGCGCCCGGTGCTGCCCGCGCCGCACCAGGTGGCGCTCGATTTGTACAGCAGCCTGACGGACTGGCCGCTGGATTCACCGCGCAACCTGCTGTTCCACGTGGCCGTAACCGGCGAAAGCACGCTGGTGGGTTTTGCCATGGGCACGGCGCTGGGGCTGGTGCTGTCGGTGTGCATCGTGCATTCGCGCACGCTGGACCGGGCGCTCCTGCCCTGGATCGTGGCGTCTCAGTCGGTGCCGGTGCTGGCGATTGCACCCATCGTGCTGGTGATTTTGGGCAGCATGGGCTTTGCCGGCGTGGCACCCAAAGCGGTGATTGCCATGTATTTGTGCTTTTTCCCGGTGACCGTGGCCATGGTGCAAGGCTTGCGCTCGCCCCAGGTAATAGAGACCGAGATGATGCACACCTACGCCGCCACCCGCTGGCAGGCGCTGTGGATGCTGCGCTTGCCCGCCGCCCTGCCCTTTTTGTTTCCCGCGCTGCGCGTGGGCATTGCCGCCGGGCTGGTGGGTGCGATGGTGGCCGAGTTGCCCACCGGCGCGCAAGCTGGCCTGGGTGCGCGGCTGCTTACCGGTTCTTACTACGGCCAAACCGTGCAAATCTGGTCGGCGCTGGTGATGTCGGCGCTCTTGGGCCTGACGCTTACCGCCGCTATGGCCGCACTTGAAGCGGCGGTGCTTGGACCCCGGAGGCGGCCATGAGCGCGCACGCCCCCACCCAGCGCCCGTGGCTGGCCGGCGCCTGGAACCTGGCGGCCCTGGGCCTGGCCCTGTACTTTTTGTTCTCCAGCCTGGCCGCTACCGACACGCCCAAGGACACGGCGTTTTGGGCCGCCACCGGCACGCTGGCGGTGCTGGCGGTGCTGGGCATACAACGCTTGGCCGCGCTCGAAGGCAGCAAGTGGTACCCGCTGCTCACGGCGGCCGTGTTTGGCCTGTGGATCCTCTACTTTTGGCAGCTGCTCACCGTGGCGCTGGACGTGCCGCGCGTGCTGCTGCCCGCGCCCTGGCTGATCGTGGTGTCGCTGCAAGAGCATCTGCCGGTGCTGGGCAGCGACTTTGTGCAAACCGTGGTCAAGGCGGTGCTGGTGGGCTGGCTGCTGGGCTGCGGCCTGGGTTTTGGCGTGGCGTTGGCCATTGACCGTATGCCGTTTTTGCAGCGCGGCCTGCTGCCCATTGCCTCGCTGACCAGCACCATTCCACTGGTGGGCGTGGCGCCCATTGCAGTGATGTGGTTTGGCTTTGACTGGCCGTCCAAGGCAGCCGTGGTGGTGCTGATGACGTTTTTTCCGATGCTGGTGTCCA
>CANGHQ010000053.1 GCA_947453585.1 Burkholderiales bacterium
AAAACAAAATACAAAAAATTCTGACCATAGGAAAGGTTATCACCAAAGCAAGAACACAAAACTCCTTAAAACAAAAGGCGGCAAAATCACCCGCTTCGTTTGCAACCGAGATTTATCTGCCCTATGAGCCTGCTGTTCACGCCCCTGACCCTGCCCTCGCCCCAGGGCGGCCTCACGCTGCCCAACCGCATCGTGGTCGCACCCATGTGCCAGTACGCCGCAGTCAAGGGACATGCCACCGACTGGCATTTGATGCATTGGGCCAATTTGCTCAACAGCGGCGCGGGCTTGTTCACGATTGAAGCCACCGCCGTGCTGCCCGAAGGCCGCATTACCCCGGCCTGCCTGGGCTTGTGGGATGACGCCACCGAGGCGGCTCTGGCCGACCACCTGCACCGCGCCCGCGCTTTGGCGCCCCACACCGCCGTGTGCATTCAGCTGGCGCACGCCGGGCGCAAAGCGTCTAGCGCGCTGCCTTGGCACGGTGGCCAGTTGCTCGCGCCTGAGGCCGGCGGCTGGCAAACCCAGGGGCCCTCGGCCCTGGCGCAGTTGCCGCAAGAGCCCGCGCCCCACGCCATGACAGACGCTGACTTGGCCCGTGTTCGCGACGCCTTTGTGGCTGCCGCCCTGCGCTCTGCGCGCCTGGGCGTGGACGCTATTGAGCTGCACGCCGCCCACGGCTATTTGCTGCACGAGTTTTTGTCGCCCCTGGCCAACCAGCGCACAGACGCCTATGGCGGCAGCTTGGCCAAGCGCATGCGCTTTCCGCTCGAAGTATTTGCCGCCGTGCGCCAGGCTTACCAAGGCTGCCTGGGGCTGCGCCTCTCAGCCACCGACTGGGTGGAAGGCGGCTGGGACTTGGCGCAAAGCACCGAGTTTTGCCATCTGCTCAAGGCCGCAGGCTGCGATTTCATCCACCTGTCCTCAGGCGGGCTGTCGCCGCAGCAAAAGATTCCGCTGGCCACGGGCTACCAAGTGCCGTTTGCCCGCGCCATTCGCGCAGCCACCGGCATGGCGACCACGGCGGTGGGCCTGATTACCGAGCCCGCTGAGGCCGAAGCCCTATTGCAAGCGGGCGATGCCGACCTGGTGGCGCTGGCGCGCGCTTTTTTGTACCAGCCGCGCTGGGGCTGGCAGGCGGCCGTGGCCCTGGGCGGCCAAGTGGAGGCGAACCCGGCTTATTGGCGCTGCCTGCCGCGCGGCGCGCAAGCCGCATTTGTCGGCGCCAGCGTGGGCACGCGCTAAGGTGCCCATGGCGCAGCGCCCCGATCCAACTGCTATTCCCGCACTGCTGCTGGCCGCCGGCCGGGGCGAGCGCATGCGCCCGCTGACCGACACCACGCCCAAACCCCTGTTGCAAGTGCAGGGCAAGCCGCTGCTGCAGTGGCACCTGGAAGCGCTGGCGCGCGTGGGCTGCGCATCGGCGCTGATCAACACCGCCTGGCTGGGCGCGCAGATAGAGGCGCGCTTTGGCTCCCGCTTTGACGCCCCGCCCACTACTGCCACCGCAATTACCAATCCCATTACCGCCACCGCCGCGCCTGTCGCATTGCACTATTCCCACGAAGGCCGCGACTTTGGCGGCGCACTAGAGACCGCCGGCGGCATCGTGCGTGCGCTGCCGCTGCTGGCTGAGGTGTTTTGGGTAGCAGCGGGCGACGTGTTTGCGCCCGATTTTGTGTTTGCGCCCGAAGCCGTGGCGCGCTTCAAGGCCAGCCCCCAACTCGCCCACATCTGGCTGGTGCCCAACCCAGACCACAACCCCGGCGGCGACTTTGGCTTGACCGCCGAGGGCCTGGCGCTGAACCTGCCCAAGCCAGCGCCCGGGGCAGCACAGCAGCCGCGCTACACCTTCAGCACCATGGCGCTGTACAAACGTGCATTTTTTGAATCGGCGTGGTGCAGCATTCCCGCAGGCAACCCCGCTGGCGTCCAAGCGCCGCTGGCGCCCATGCTGCGCGCGGCCATGGACGCCGGCTGGGTGAGCGCTGCGCTTTACACTGGCCGCTGGACCGATGTGGGCACGCCCGAGCGCCTGCAACAACTCAACTCCGACCCAAGGCAACAGCCATGACCGCACATTCCAGCACCGCAGCCCACGCCACCCAACCGGACTACGCCCACCGCCGCGCCCGCCTGGCCAAGCACATCGGCCGCCACGGCATCGCCCTGATTCCCACAGCGCCCGAGCAGCAGCGCAACCGCGACGCGGATTTTTTGTACCGCTTTGACAGCTACTTTCACTACCTGAGCGGCTTTACCGAGCCCAAGGCTTGGCTGGTAATTACCGGCAGCGGCAAAAGCGTGCTGTTTTGCCTGCCCAAAGACCTGGAACGCGAAACCTGGGACGGCCGGCGCCTGGGGCCACAGGCTGCGCCCGCCGCGCTGGGCGTGGACGAGGCCTATTCGATAGACGAACTCGACGTGCGCCTGCCGCTGCTGATGGACGGCTGCGACACCGTGTGGTACCCGTTTGCCACCCACAAGGGGCTGGACGCCCGGGTCAACCACTGGCTGCAGCCGCTGCGCGACCGGGTGCGCTATGGCGCCCTGTGCCCGGCCAGCCAGCGCGACCTGTGCGTGCCGCTGGATGAAATGCGCTTGGTGAAAGACACCTTTGAACAAGCCACCATGCGCCGCGCCGCGCAAATCAGCGCCGGGGGCCACATCCGCGCCATGCAGCTCAGCGCCCGCATGCTGCGCGAAGGCAAAGAGGTGCGCGAATACCACCTGGACGCCGAGTTGCTGCACGAGTTTCGCCTGCACGGATCGCAATGCCCGGCCTATGGCTCCATCGTGGCCGCGGGCGACAACGCTTGCGTGCTGCACTACCGCGCTGACGCAGGCTTGGTACGCGACGGCGAACTGGTGCTGATTGACGCGGGCTGCGAGTTGGATGGCTACGCCTCGGACATCACCCGCACTTTTCCGGCCAACGGCAAGTTCAGCGGGCCGCAGCGCGCGCTCTACGAGCTGGTGCTGGCCTCGCAACAGGCGGCGGTGGACGCCACCCGCGCTGGCGCCCGCTTTACCGACCCGCACGAGGCCACCGTCAAGGTGCTGGCCCAGGGCATGCTCGATTTGAAGCTGCTCGACGCCAACAAAGTGGGTAGCCTGCAGGATGTGATCGACAAGCGCGCTTATTTTCAGTTCTACATGCACCGCACCGGCCACTGGCTGGGCATGGACGTGCACGACTGCGGCGCCTATACCGAGCCCAGCGAAATCGGCCAAAGCACCATTCGCCACGACGCGCTCACCGGCGAGAGCATCGTCAACCGGCCGGCCCGCATCTTGCGCGCGGGCATGGTGCTGACCATTGAGCCCGGCATTTATGTGCGCCCGGCGCCCGGCGTGCCTGAGCAGTTTCATGGCATCGGCATCCGCATTGAAGACGACGCCATCGTCACGGACACCGGCTGCGAACTGATCAGCCGTGGCGTGCCGGTGGACGTGGACGCGATTGAAGCGCTGATGCGCGGCTAGGAACGTCTAGGGGCGGCGCGCGGCGTGCTGGCGCTTTACACAAAGCGTTTAAGGTAGGCGCTTTTTTACACGGACCCACCTATGGCATTGACCTGGACACCGCTGCGCTGCGGCGCGCTCTTGCTGGGCCTGGGCAGCAGCGCGCTGCAAGCGCAAGAGCAGCCCGCCGCACCGGCAGCGCCCGCCACCGAGGCGGCCAGCCCCGAGGCCACCACGCTCAAACCGGTAGAAGTGCGTGCCAGCTTAGAGACCGAAGGGCGGCGCCAGGCCACTGCGGCCAAGATCATCATTGGGCGCGAAGACATTGAGCGCTATGGCGACTCCACCCTGGGCGAGCTGTTCAAGCGCCTGCCGGGGGTGACCACCAGCGGGCGCCCGGGCCAGGGCGGCGCGCCACGCATGCGCGGCCTGGGCAGCGGTTACACGCAAATCCTGATCGACGGCGAACGCGCGCCGCGCGGCTTTTCCACCGACGACATTGCGCCCGAACAGGTCGAACGCATCGAGATACTGCGCGCCCCCACCGCCGAGACCGGCGCGCGCGCCATTGCCGGCACCATCAACATCGTCACCCGTGGCGGCTACACCAAGTACGTCAACAACGCCACCCTGGGCGCCGGGGTGGAAGACGGCCGCACCTCGCCGGGCGCCTCGTGGTCGCGCAACGACACGGTGGACGGCCTGGCCTACAACGTGTCGGTGTCCGTGGCCCACAGCGAACGCAGCAACGGCCAGACCAAAGACACGCAAAGCGAGAACCTGGCCACCAGCGCGGTGGTCAACCAGTCGGAAGCCACCCGCTCTAGCAGCCAGCGCGACGTGCTGCACGCCAACGCCCGCCTGCAATGGAACAGCGCGGGCGGCGACACCTTCACCCTGATGCCCATGGTGGTGGCCACCCAAGGCACCGGCACGTCGGCCAGCGTGCTGACCCAGTCCGACGGCGCGCAGGCCTACAACAGCAGCACCGGCAGCTCGGACAGCAGCTTTTCCATGCTGCGCCTGGCCGGCAGCTGGGCGCACAAGACGGACAGCGGTGCGCGCTGGCTGGTCAACAGCAGCCTGGGCCGCAGCCAGTGGCACAACGCCGCGCTGCGCAGCTACACCGGCGGCAGTGCCTTGGGCGCCACCGACACGCAGTCCGACCAGCACGACACCACCTGGAGCAACACGCTCAAGCTTTCGCAGTCGATTGCCGACCAGCACAGCCTGGTCAGCGGCCTGGAACTAGAGGGCAACCAGCGCAATGAGACCGCCAGCACCCTGCGCAGCGGCGAATCGGCCCTGAGCGACTTTGACGGCAACCTGCTGGCCAGCAGCCTGCGCGCCGCCTTCTATGCCCAGGACGAATGGGAAATCAACCCCCACTGGGCGGCCCACGCCGGCCTGCGCTGGGAAGGCATTCGCACTAGCGGCAGCGTGAGCGCGGGCGGGGAAGAAATCAGCAACAACAGCCAAGTGCTCACGCCCCTGCTGCACGCGGTGTGGCGGCCCAATCTGGCAGTCAAAGACCAGTGGCGCGCCAGCCTGACGCGCAGCTACCGCTCGCCCAACCTGTCCAACCTGATTGCGCGCCCCAGCATCAACAGCATGTACCCCACGGGCAGCAACACCGAGCTGCAGCCCGACACCGCAGGCAACCCCAACCTTTTGCCCGAGCTGGCGGTGGGCCTGGACCTAGCTTTTGAGCACTACCTGCAAAACGGCGGCCTGCTCAGCGCCAATGTGTTTGTCCGCCAGATCAGCAACGTCATGCGCAGCCAGACGGCGCTGGAAACCGTGTCCTGGTCGGACGCGCAGCGCTGGGTGGCGCGCATGCAAAACGTGGGCAGCGCCACCACCCAGGGGCTAGAGCTTGAGGCCAAACTGCGCCTAACCGAATGGCTGCCCGAGGCGCCCCCAGTGGACGTACGCGCCAACCTGAGCCTGATGCGTTCCAGCCTGGACGGCGTGAGCGGCCCCAACAACCGCCTCGACCAGCAGCCCGACGGCACGGCCAACCTGGGCGCGGACTACCGGCTCAAGGGCTGGCCGCTCAAACTCAGCGCCAACCTCAACTTCACGCCGGGCTACACCACCCGCCTGTCTGACACCCAGCAGGTCTTCCAAAGCGACAAGCTGGTCGGCGACGCGTCGGTGATTTGGATTTTCAGCCCCAGCGCCCAGCTGCGCCTGAGTGCGAGCAACTTCAGCGCCCGCAACTACCTGACTGGTGGCAGCTTGCTGACGACCAACAGCGCCAGCCAGGCCCTGCGCCAAACCACGCAAACCACCGCACCCACCTACACCAACCTGCAAGCCAAGCTAGAGCTCAAGCTCTGAGCGCGCAGGCTGCGCTTTGCGCTTTGGCGCACAGTGCGTGCCCATGCCTCTGCCCATAATTTGCCGTGGGCAGGACCAGCCCCCGCTATCAACCCCTTAGCCATTCCCAATTGGCTTTATTGATAGCCAAGACCTATGATTCTCCCCATGCCGATTGACAAACACCAATCGGCACTTTGTAACAATCCAAAGGAAACCGACCATGAGCAACCCCATCCGCCCCGAAATCAAAACCCTGGCCAACCTCGAATCCGCCTTTGCCGGCGAATCCATGGCACACATCAAATACCGCTACTTCGCCAAACTGGCGCGCGAGCGCGGCGACGAAACCACGGCCCACGCGTTTGAAGAAACCGCCAGCCAAGAGCTGCTGCACGCCTTTGGCCACCTCGACCTGCTTTACCCCAAAGACCGCATGACATCGGAGAGCTCGCTGCAAATCGCCATTGCCGGTGAAACCTACGAATACACCGAGATGTACCCGGGCTTTCGCAAAACCGCCGAGTTGGAGGGCAACGCCGCCGCCGTAGCCGAGATCGACGCCCAAATCGCCGAGAGCAAAGACCACGCCGCTGCCTTCAAGGCGGCGCTGGAAACCGCCTCTGCCCTGAAAGCCACCCTGGAAAAAGCCCAAAAGCGCTTTGCCGCCCTGACCAAGGTTGAAGAGCGCCACGCCAAACACTACCAAGCCATCCTCGCTACAGTTGCGGCCAAGTAAATACCCACTCTCTTTCCATTTTTGAAGAAAAAACCCATGAAAACCTATATCTGCATCGTGTGTGGCTTTGTGTACGACGAAGCCGCTGGCCGCCCCGAAGACGGCATCGCCGCAGGCACCTTGTGGGCCGACGTGCCCGAGAGCTGGGCGTGCCCGGACTGCGGCGTGGCCAAGGCCGACTTTGAAGTCGTGGTGGTCTGAGTGAGCGCTGTCTCCATCCCCCAAACGAGCCCCGGCGCCACGGCGCTGGTCATCGTCGGCGCCGGATTGGCGGGCTGGACGACGGCACGCGAATTTCGCAAACTTGACGCTAACGCGCCCATCGTGCTGGTCACCGCCGACAGCGGCGACTTTTACGCCAAGCCCACGCTGTCCAACGCCTGCGCCCAAAAGCGCAGCGCCGACCAATTGGTCACCACACCAGCCGCCAAAATGGCCGAAACCCTGAACGTGACGCTCTTGGCGCACACGCAGGTGCAAAGCATTGACGCCAAGGCCCAAACGCTCACGCTGAGCGCCGCCGACGGCGCCACGCAAACCCTGCCCTACAGCCACTTGGTGCTGGCCACTGGCGCACACCCCATCCACGTGCCTTTGCAAGGCGACGCGGCAACGCTTGCACAGTCCATCAACCACCTGGGCGACCTGGCGCGCTTTCAGCAGCTGCTGGGTGACACGCCCAAAACCGTGCTCATCATGGGTGCGGGCCTGATCGGCTGCGAATTTGCCAACGACTTGCTGCAAGGCGGCCACACGGTGCACGTGGTGGACCCAGCCGAGCGGCCGCTCGCGGCACTGCTGCCGGCAGGCGCTGGCGACCAAATGCGCGCGGCCCTGCAGGCGCTGGGCGTGGTCTGGCACTTTGGCACCACGGTGCAGGCGCTGAACCACAGCGCCACTGGCCTGGCTGCCACCTTGGGCAATGGTGACGTGGTGGCGGCCGACCTGGTGCTCAGCGCCATCGGCCTGCGCGCCGACATCGTGCTGGCGCAAGCCGCAGGCATTGCCTGCGAGCGCGGCGTGGTGGTCAATGCATTGCTGCAAACCGGCGTGGAGCAGGTGTTTGCACTAGGCGACTGCGCGCAGTACGCCAGTGCCGGCGCGCGCACGCTGCCCTATGTGATGCCCATCATGAACGCGGCCCGCGCCCTGGCCGCCACGCTTGCGGGCACGCCCACGGCGCTGGTGTTTCCTTTGATGCCGGTGTCGATCAAAACCCCGGCGCTGCCCACCGTGGTGGCCGCGCCCCACCCGGCGCTGCCCGGCAGCTGGATCGCCGACGCGCTGGACACCGAGGCGGCGCAGGCCGGTGGCATCTGGCGCTTTATGGACGCCGACGGCCAGCAACGCGGCTTTGTGCTGACGGGCAAGCAAAGCACCCGGCGCATGGAGCTGGCCAAAACCACCGTGTTGTAAGGCCCGGGGCGGGGCCCAGCCCCAGCGCCGCCGGGGCCAAAACCCCGGGGTCTACAATCGGCTCCCTCACCCGCCTAGCGGGGCCGGACACCGTTTCGGCCGCCCCGCCCACGCACCAGGACGCACGATGGCCCAAGACAATTCCCCCTCCGTATCCGACCACGACGCTGACGCGCTTGAGAAAAAAGCCCAGTTGCGCCAAGCTGCGCTCGAATACCACCAGTTCCCAACACCGGGCAAGATCTCGGTCACGGCCACCAAACAGCTGATCAACCAGCACGACCTGGCGCTGGCCTATTCGCCCGGCGTGGCCTCGCCCTGCGAAGAAATCGTCAAAGACCCCAAGAACGCCTTCAAATACACCAGCCGGGGCAACCTGGTGGCGGTCATTACCAACGGCACGGCCGTGTTGGGCCTGGGCGACATCGGCCCGCTGGCAGCCAAGCCGGTGATGGAAGGCAAGGCGGTGCTGTTCAAGAAGTTTGCCGGCATTGACGTGTTTGACATCGAGATCAACGAAAAACACGACCTCGACAAGCTGGTGGACATCATCGCGTCCCTGGAGCCGACCTTTGGCGGCATCAATTTAGAAGACATCAAGGCGCCCGACTGCTTTTATGTCGAGCGCAAGCTGCGCGAGCGCATGAAGATTCCGGTCTTTCATGACGACCAGCACGGCACCGCTATCGTGGTGGGCGCGGCCATTTTGAACGGCCTCAAAGTCGTGGGCAAAGACCCCAAGCAGATCAA
>CANGHQ010000054.1 GCA_947453585.1 Burkholderiales bacterium
ACGCCTACGCCGACGCCGCCCAGCGCCTGAGCGCCTTGCGCAGCCAAGCCCAGGAAGCGCAAGCCCGCACGCACAGCCTGCAAGTTGAAGTGCTGCGCCTGACGCAGCTCTCCGAACAAGTGCGCAGCCGCAGCGCACAAATTGCTGCCGACGCCGCCGAGGTGGACGCCCAGCTCGAAGACCTGCAAGAACGCGCCCTGCAAGCCGAAGCCCGGTTTGAAGAGCTCGACATGCAGCTCGCCGACAGCCAGGAACGCCACGCTGAGCTGGACGAACGCGTGATTGCCAGCCAAAACCGCCTGAACCAGTGCCGCGAACAGCAGCGCGGCCTGGAGCGCCAGCACCAGGAAGCGCAGTTTTCCAAACGCAGCCTGCAAGCGCGCCAAAGCGAGCTGGCCCGCGCCATTGAAACGGCCACCCAGCAGGCCGTAGCCGTGCAGGACGAGACCGAACGCGCCCAGGCCGAGCTGCAACGCCTGACCGACGCCGCAGCCCAAGCCGGTTTGCAAAGCGCGCTGGCCCTCAAGCTCGAGCGCGAGCAGCTACTCGGCGCCAAGCGCAGCGAATACGACGACCTGACCGCCAAACTGCGTGCCAGCGACGAGCGCCGCCTGCAACTCGAGCGCGAGTTGGAGCCGCTGCGCCAGCGCATTACCGAATTCCAGCTCAAGGAACAGGCCGCCCGCCTGGGTTTTGAGCAATACCAGTCGCAGCTGTTTGAAGCGCAGGCCGACATGGACGCGATTGCCAAAAGCCTGGAAGACAGCGGCGTGCGCCTGGCCGGCATGCAAGGCGAGATTGACCGCATGCACCGCGACATCGCCGCCCTGGGCGCGGTCAACCTGGCTGCGCTCGACGAGCTGACCGCCGGGCGCGAACGCAAAGAGTTTTTGGACGCGCAAAGCCTGGACCTGAATGAGGCCATGAACACGCTCGAAGACGCCATCCGCCGCATTGACGGCGAAACGCGTGAGCTGCTCTCAGGGACCTTTAACCAGGTCAATGAGCACTTTGGGCGCATGTTCCCCGAGCTGTTTGGCGGGGGCAACGCGCGCCTGGTGATCACTGGCGACGAGATTTTGGACTCTGGCGTGCAAGTGATTGCCCAGCCGCCGGGCAAGAAAAACCAGACCATTCACTTGCTCTCGGGTGGCGAAAAGGCGCTCACCGCCATTGCGCTGGTGTTTGCCATTTTCCAGCTTAACCCCGCGCCGTTTTGTTTGCTCGACGAGGTGGACGCGCCGCTGGACGACGCCAACACCGAGCGCTACGCGAAGCTGGTGACCAGCATGAGCGCAAGCACCCAGTTTTTGTTCATCAGCCACAACAAGATCGCCATGGAAATGGCCGAGCAGCTCATTGGCGTCACCATGCAAGAGCAAGGCGTCTCGCGCATCGTGGCGGTGGACATGGAAGCTGCCGTCGGTTTGGTGCAAGCGGCATAAATTAAGATCACACCATGAGTAATTTTCAGTTGGGTTTGGCCGTTATTGGCGGCTTGGTATTGCTGGGCTTGGTGGTGCACAGCGCCTGGTCGGCGCGTGCCAATGCCCCCATGCAGGCGCAAACCAGCGCGCAGGCGGACGAAACCCAGCACGAACCGGTGTTTGACGAGTCTGGTTTTGACGCCATTCACCTGCACCCGCACCAGGCGCGGCGCCTGCCGATTGACGCGCTGATCGACGCCGTGGCTGCCATCAACCTGGACCCCCTGGCCGAAGAGGTGACGGGCGAGGCCGCACTGGCCGCCATGCCCAGCACCCGGCGCGCTGGCACCAAGCTGTTTTCTATCGAAGGCTTTAACTCCGACTTGCAGGAATGGGAAACCCCCGCCGCTGGTGCGCGCTACAGCGTGTTCCAGGCGGGTGTGCAACTGGCCAACCGCTCGGGGGCGCTCAACGATATTGAATATTCCGAGTTTGTGGTCAAGGCCCAGGCTTTTGCCGACGCCATTGGCGCCACGCCCGAGTTTCCGGAAATGCGCGACGAAGTGGGCCGCGCCCGCGAACTGGACAACTTTGCCAGCGCCCACGACGCGCAACTTGGCCTGAACCTGCGCGCGCGCAACGCCTCTTGGAGCCCGGGCTATGTCACGCAAATGGCCGCGCAACAAGGCTTTGTGCCCGGCCAATTGCCCGGGCGCATGGTGCTGCCTGCGGTGGTGGACGGTGCGCCGGCCGTTTTGTCGCTGACCTTTGACAGCCAGGCGGCTCTGGCCGAAGACCCGGCGCAGTCGGCGATTCGCGAACTCATCTTGCACCTGGACGTGCCCCAGGTAGACCGCAACGAGCAGCCTTTTGCCCGCATGTGCCAGGCCGCGCAGGCCATGGCGCAAAGCATGGAAGGCCAGGTCACCGACGACAACGGCCAGCCGCTGGCGCCCCAAGCGCTGGACGGTATCGCGCACGAGCTGCAACGCCTGTACGACATGCTCGAAGAGCGTGACTTTGCCGCGGGCTCTGCGCTGGCGCGGCGCCTGTTTTCCTAAAGCCGGGCCTGTCTGCCACGCGCTGGGCTGATCCCGTAGCGTTTTTTTGCACCCTTGTGAGCTGCGGCGTCCATGCAAACCCCTGATCTTTTTTCATCGCCACAGCCGGAAGCCTCGCCGTCCGAGCAACGCATGGCGCAGCTGCGCAGCCTGCTGCAACACCACGGCCACCAGTACTACGTGCTCGACGCCCCCGAGGTGCCCGACGCGGCGTACGACCAATGGTTCCAGGAATTGCAGGCGCTGGAAGCCGCACACCCCCAGTGGCGCACACCTGATTCACCCACCCAACGCGTGGGCGGCAAGCCGCTGGACGCTTTTGCCTCGGTGCGCCACGCCGTGCCCATGCTCAGCATTCGCACCGAAACCGACACCGAATCCACGGGTGCGCTGGCCTTTGACACCCGCGTGCGCAAAGAGCTGGAGCTGACCGAGGACGCGCCAGCGGTGGAATACGTCACCGAACTCAAGTTTGACGGCCTGGCGATCAATTTGCGGTTTGAAGGCGGCGTGCTGGTGCAAGCCGCCACCCGGGGCGACGGCGAATACGGCGAGGACGTGACGCAAAACATCCGCACCATTGCCCAGATTCCCCTGAAATTAATGGCATACGCCCAGGCGGGCGTGCCCGAGGTGCTGGAAGTGCGCGGCGAGGTGTACATGCGGCGCGACGATTTTGAGGCGCTCAATGAGCGCCAGCGCGCGCGCATTGCGCATGGCGACAAGGGCGAGAAAACCTTCGTCAACCCGCGCAATGCCGCCGCTGGTGCCGTGCGCCAGCTCGACCCGGCCATTGCCGCCGAGCGGCCATTGAGCTTTTTTGCCTATGGCGTGGGCGAGGTACGCGGCACCCTGGCGGTAAGCACGCACATGGAGTTGCTGCTCGCGCTCAAGGCCTGGGGTTTTCCGGTGGCCGAACTCACCAGCACCGCGCTGGGCGCCGACGGCTTGGTCGCCTTTCACCAGCGCATCGGTGCGCTGCGCGACCAGCTGCCCTATGACATTGACGGCGTGGTCTACAAGGTCAACGCATTGGCGCTGCAGCAGCGCCTGGGCTTTGTGAGCCGCGAGCCGCGCTGGGCGGTGGCGCACAAATACCCGGCGCAAGAGCAGATCACTACCGTGCTGGCGATTGACGTGCAGGTGGGGCGCACCGGCAAACTCACGCCCGTGGCCAAGCTCGCGCCCGTGTTTGTGGGCGGCGTGACCGTGACCAACGCCACCTTGCACAACGAAGATGAGGCCCGGCGCAAAGACGTGCGCGTGGGCGACACGGTGATCGTGCGCCGCGCGGGCGACGTGATTCCTGAGGTGGTGGGCGTGGTGCCCGAGAGCTTGGCGTCTGCCACGCGGAGCGAAATGTTCACCATGCCGCGCATTTGCCCGGTGTGCGGGTCGACGGCGGTGCGCGAAGAGGGCGAGGCCGACTACCGCTGCACCGGCGGCCTGTTTTGCAGCGCCCAGCGCAAGCAGGCGATATTGCATTTTGCGCAGCGCCGCGCGGTCGAGGTCGAAGGCCTGGGCGAAAAGCTGGTGGACCAACTGGTGGACGCCGGCCTGATCCATACCTTGCCCGATTTGTACCGCCTGGGCTTTACCGCCCTGGCCACGTTGGACCGCATGGCAGACAAGTCGGCGCAAAACATCGTGGATGCGCTGGAAAAATCCAAAGAAACCACCTTGCCGCGCTTTTTGTTTGGACTTGGCATCCGCCACGTGGGCGAGGCCACGGCCAAAGCGCTGGCACGCCACTTTGGCCAGATCGACGCGATCATGGACGCTTCTGAAGAGCAGTTGCTGGTCGTCAACGACGTAGGGCCCACGGTGGCGCAAAGCATTCGCACCTTTTTTGACCAGGCGCACAACCGCGAGGTGGTGGAACAACTGCGCGCCTGCGGCATCCACTGGCCAGCGCTGGATGCCGCCAGCAACGCGCCCAAACCGCTGGCCGGCCTGACCTTCGTCATCACCGGCACCTTGCCCACGCTGGGCCGTGACGCCGCCAAAGACCTGATCGAAGCAGCCGGGGCCAAGGTCTCGGGCTCGGTGAGCAAGAAAACCAGCTTTGTGCTGGCCGGAACGGAGGCCGGCAGCAAACTAGACAAAGCCCGCGAACTGGGCGTGGCGGTGATAGACGAGGCCGCTTTGCGCCAGATGCTGGAGAACACCCCATGACCGTGCGCGACATCCTCAAAATGGGCGACGCCCGCCTGTTGCGCGTGGCGCAGCCTGTGACCGGCTTTGACAGCGACGCGTTGCATTTGCTCATTACCGATTTGCTCGACACCATGCGCGCGGCCAATGGCGCGGGCTTGGCGGCGCCGCAGATTGGGGTGGATTTGCAGGTGGTGATTTTTGGCTCGCACGACCGCAATCCGCGCTACCCAGACCGGCCCGTGGTGCCGCCCACAGTGCTGGTCAACCCGGTGATCACGCCGCTGGGTGACGCCACCGAGGACGATTGGGAAGGCTGCTTGTCGGTGCCGGGCATGCGCGGTGTGGTGCCACGCTGGTCGCGCATTCGCTACACCGGCTTTGACCAGTATGGCGACCCGATTGACCGCGAGGCGGAGGGCTTTCACGCCCGGGTGGTGCAGCATGAATGCGACCACCTGTGGGGCAAGCTCTACCCCATGCGCATGACGGACATGTCGAAGTTTGGTTTTACCGAAGTGCTGTTCCCAGACATTGCCGCCGACGAAGACGACTAAAACCCGTCGGCAGCAGGGCGATCAGCCTTTGCCCGCCAGCGCCTTCAATGCCAGCGCCGCTTCCCGCACCAGCGCCGGCCCCCGGTAAATCAGGCCGGTGTAAATTTGCACCACATTGGCCCCGGCTTGCACTTTGGCGACCGCGTCGGCGCCGCTCAAGATGCCACCGACCCCAATGATCGGAAACTGCGGCCCCAGCGCGCTGCGTAACTGACGCACCACGGCGTTGCTCATGTCGCGCACTGGCGCGCCCGACAGGCCTCCGGCCTCGTTGGAATGCGGCAGCCATTGGACGGCTTCGCGCGCCAGCGTGGTGTTGGTGGCAATCACGCCGTCCATGTGGTGGCGCAGCAAGGTGGCAGCGATCACGGCGATTTGCTCGGCGTCCAAGTCGGGGGCGATTTTCAGGAACAGGGGCACTTGCTTGGCCACGCGCTGGCCTTGGGCGTCGGTGCGGGCGTGTTGCTGGGCCAGTTCTTGGCGGCGCTGGGCTAGCGCGCCCAACAGGCCGTCGAGCGCGGCGTCGCTTTGCAGGGCCCGCAGGTTTTTGGTGTTGGGGCTGGAGATGTTGATGGTCACGTAGTCGGCGTGAGGGTAGACGCCTTCAAGACAGGCCAGGTAGTCGTCGGTGGCGCGCTCTATGGGCGTGGCCGCGTTCTTGCCGATGTTCAGGCCCAAGAGCAAGCCGGGGCTTTGCGCGCGGCGCAGGGCCGAGCGCTGCACATGGGCCACAAAAGCGTCCAGGCCCTGGTTGTTAAACCCCAGCCGGTTGATCAGTGCCTGGCCCTGGGGCAGGCGAAACATGCGGGGCTTGGGGTTGCCGGCCTGGGCCAGCGGTGTGACCGTGCCCACTTCAACAAAGCCAAAGCCCATGGCGCCCAGGCCGTCAATGCAGCGCGCGTTTTTGTCCAGCCCGGCGGCCAGGCCCACACGGTTGGGAAAGCGCAGGCCCGCCAGCGTGACCGGGTCGCTGACTTGGGGTTGGGCGTAGAGTTTTTGCAGCAGCGTGCCCTGGGTGCGCGTCACGGCGTCCAGCGCCAGGTCGTGGGCGGCTTCCGGGTCCATGCGGAATAAAAAAGGGCGGACCAAGCCATAAGGCACAAGAGACATCGGATAATTCTCGCTGGAGTTTTTTAACAATTACCGCGATTTTCCCTGATGAATACAACGCCCAGCGCTTCGACCCCCCCTTTTGTTCCCGAATCCGGAATGCTGACGCAAGACCAGCTCAAAACCTTGGTCGGCCAGGCCGCGCTGCAGTACGTGGTGCGCGGTGAATTGGTGGGCGTGGGCACCGGCTCCACGGTCAACAAATTCATCGACGCCCTGGCCACGATCAAAGACGAGATCAAGGGCGCGGTGTCGAGCTCGGTAGCCAGCACCGAGCGCCTGCTGGCGCTGGGTATCCCGGTGTTTGACTCCAATGAGGTCGAGCGTTTGTCGGTCTACATTGACGGCGCCGACGAGATCGACGGCCACGGCAATATGGTCAAGGGCGGTGGCGCGGCGCTCACGCGCGAAAAAATCGTGGCTGCGCAGTCCGACAAGTTTGTCTGCATTGCCGACGAGTCCAAGCTGGTCGAGGTGCTGGGTCAATTTCCGCTGCCGGTCGAAGTGATCCCCATGGCCACGGCGCGCGTCGTGCGCCAGTTTGCGGCCATGGGCGGCCACGCGCTGGTGCGCCAGAAAAACGGCCAGCCCCTGCTCACCGACAACGGCCAGCACATCCTTGACGTGACCGGCCTGCAAATCCGTGATCCGCTGGCTTTTGAAGCCCAGGTCAGCCAATGGCCAGGCGTCGTGACAGTGGGCGTGTTTGCGTTTCAGCGCGCCCAGGTGTGTTTGCTGGGAACCGCCCAGGGCGTGAAAACGCTGACCTTTTAAGAGCGTTTTGCCTGCGACGCTGCTTTAGCTTGCCGCGCTGCTGCCCAGCATGCGTTCCACGTAGCGCGCAATCAGGTCAATTTCCAAATTAACTTTGGCACCCGCGTGCAGGCGGTGCAGCGCGGTGTTGTCCACGGTGTGCGGAATCAGGTTGATGCTCACTTCGCAGCCCCCAGCCACGTCCGCAATGCGGTTCACGGTCAGGCTCACGCCGTTGACGGTGATCGAGCCCTTGTAGGCCAGGTACTTGGCCAGCGATGCCGGAGCCAGCACGCGCAATTCCCAGCTCTCGCCCACTTGGGCAAAGTGCGTGACCTGGCCCATACCGTCCACGTGGCCCGACACCAGATGGCCGCCCAGGCGGTCGTTGGCGCGCAGGGCTTTTTCCAAATTTACGGCGCCTAGGCCGTCCAGGCCTGCGGTTTTGTCCAAAGATTCTGCTGATACATCGACCGTGAACTGGGGCGCAGTGGTGCTGGCGTCGAAGCTGGTCACGGTCATGCAAGCGCCGTTGATCGCGATGCTGTCGCCCAGCCCCACGTCGTCCAGGTAGCCTGCGGGGCAGCCGATGGTGAGACGTTTGCCATGCGCCACTGTGTCGCCCATGGGTGACACCTGTGCAATATGGCCAACGCCGGTGATGATGCCTGTGAACATAAAAATCTCGAACAAAAGTTAAAAAACGTCACGCCCGGCCACGCGTGCGATCAGGCGCACATCGGCGCCCACGGGCTCCATGCTGCGAAACTGCAGCGCCACGCCGTCAGACAACTGCGCAAGCGGCCCAAAGTTGGACATGCCCGCGCCCGTGCCCAGCCACAGCGGCGCCAGGTACACCAAAAATTCGTCTACCAACCCCGCACGTATCAGCGAGCCGTTGAGCTTGTGCCCGGCCTCCACATGCAACTCATTGATCTCACGCGCGGCCAAGTCGCGCAACAGGGCGGCCAAATCGACCTTGGAGCTGGCGCTAGGCTGAGTGGGTGCGCCAGGCAGGTAAATCACGTTGGCGCCGCTGCGTTCCAAGGCAGCTTGGCGCTCGGCGTGCGGGTTGGCGGCGTAAATGAAGACGGGGCGCTTGGCCGCAAACAGCGGCGCGTCAGGCGGGGTTTGCAAATCGCTGTCCACCACAATGAGCGCCGGCTGGCGCGGCGTGTCCAAGCCGCGCACATCAAGCCGGGGCCGGTCTTGCAGCACAGTGCCAATGCCGGTGAGCAGCGCGCAGGCGCGCGCGCGCCAGGCGTGGCCGTCAGCGCGCGCAGCCTCGCCGGTAATCCACTGGCTCTGGCCGTTGGGCAGGGCGGTCACGCCGTCCAGCGAGGCGGCGGTTTTCATGCGCACCCATGGCGTTTTGCGCACCATGCGGCTGAAGAACCCAAGATTGAGCTCGCGCGCGTCTGCCGCCCAAGCTTGCAGTGCCGGGTCGGAGCTTTCGCTGGCCACGTCCACCGTGATACCGGCTGCACGCAGATGGGCAAAGCCTTGGCCGGCCACCAGCGGGTTGGGGTCGGGCAGGGCGGCGACCACGTGGCGGATGCCTGCGGTACTTATCGCCAAGCA
>CANGHQ010000055.1 GCA_947453585.1 Burkholderiales bacterium
GACATGAAATTGCGAAAACCGCTAACACCAGCTTGCGTGCTTTCATCAAAGTCTTCGGTCTCGGGCAAATCAAAGCCCGGGTCGCCTTGGGTCACCACCACAATGCCGGCGGCTTTTTGCGCCTTGGCGGCTTCGAATGACGCCATCATCCAGGCCACATTGGCCGTGTCGCGGTCCAGGTATTCCGCGTTGGCCGCGTCGCACTGGGCGTTGTCGCGGGCGCTCTTGTTTTTGCATTCCTTCTCGCTCATCACCACGTTGTTGTTGCTGCCGGGCTGGTTGATGCCAACAAACACCACACCGCCGTGGCTAAAGCGGGTGTTTTCCACAAACTTCTCGCCCAGCTTGCCTTGGTGTTCCAGCGGCAAAGTGGTTTGGCCCAAGCTGTTGGCGGTGGGAAACATCACCTTGCGGATGTGCGCCAGGCGCTCCAGCGTGTCATAGCCACCGTTATTGGTGCGGTGGCAATCGGTCCATTCGTTATCGCCTGGCACGTAGACCACGGGCTTGACCAGCGTGTTGAACATTTGGAGCGCGTCGGTGTAGACATCGTCGGTGCACTTGGAGCTGCCGTCCTTGATGTCGCCGTCATACAGCGAAAACGAGATGTCCGACTGGTTAATGCTTTGCAGCACGGCGGGCAGCTTGGGGTCGTCTCCCGCCTTTTTGTAGGGCATATCGCCCCACAAGCCAAAGCTGAAGGACTTGACGGTTTGCGCAGCACAGGGGCCCGATGCCAGGGCCAGGGACACCAAAGACAAAGCGGCAATCCGAACGAACATAAACAGCTCCAAAAAGTAAAAAGACTGGGAAACGCTAAATCCCCCATGTGACAGCGTGATGACCCAGGTGTCCCCACAACACAAACCGTTCCATTACCGCAACAGCGTAAAAGCTTCACGAAAAATTCACGGGATCGTCACCTAAAAATTCAACACTAGGCGCTGTCGATTCAAACCCACAGTGGTTTATTGAATTTTGGCAATACGTTTTAACCCTTAGAAAGTCTGATCCATGAAAAAAAATCTCATTGCTGTCGCAATCATTAGCGCCTTCGCCGCCAACACCGCAATGGCGGACGTTGCTGTGGGACCATTTTCCGTTTACGGCGTCGCCCAGTCGGCCATTGAAAACGTGAATATTTCTTTCGCAGCAGGCCGCTCGACTGACAACACCACCGATACCAGCAAAACCAGCCAAACGCGTTTGATGGACCAAACATCCAAGCTCGGCTTCAAAATTGCCCATGACCTGGGTGATGGCATGACAGGCCTGGCACAAGTCGAAAGCCGCTTCTACTTGGGCAATGGCGGTAACAACACCCAAGACAAGGCAGAAGTTGGCTCACGCAATACATTCGTTGGCTTGGCAAGCAACAACTTTGGCACGGTTCGCCTTGGCCGCTATGACAACGCTTACAAGCAAAGCTTGAAAGCAGCAGCACCGTTTCTGTACAACAACATTAATGACGCCAGCGCAGAGTACGGCGACAAGCAAATCCTGAACCGTCTGGGCGCCCGCCAAGGCGACATGGTCGCATATGAGTCTCCAAAAGTCAGTGGTTTCCAAGCTCAAGTGAGCTACAACATGGGCAAGGATAACGACTACGGTCTCGGTGCAGCAGATTACTCGCTGGCATGCGCGACGACCAAAACGTGCGGCACGCCCGCGATACCCAATGTGGTGGCTCAAATGCCAGGTACTCTGATGCCACAAACCGCATTGAGCCTGGCTTACGCCAACGGCCCAGTGACCTTTGCATATGGCTACACCACGATCAGCAATGCTGCTTGGCAGCTCGACGCAAGCAGCTCCTCCAAAGCTGCTTACAACACCACAGCAGGTGCATCATTCGGCCTGAGCGCTCAGGAAATTGGCGCGCAATACACCATCGGCGAATACTCGTTCGGTGGCGTATTCGAAACAACCTCCTCCAACATGGGTGGCGTGAGTACCGCGAAAAACTTCGACCAGACGCAACGCACCTACGCATTGATCGGCGCCTACAAGAGCGGACAGCATGAATTCCACCTGCGTTACGCACTTGCTGACAGCGTGAGCGGCACGACCAAAACGGACACTGGCGCTACGCAATACAGCCTGATGTACGCTTATGACCTGAACAAAAGCGTGAAGTTTGTTAGTTCGTACACCAGCGTGGTGAACCAAGCAAATGCCAAATTCACGTCGGCTTCTGCCTTCGCGGTAGACACGGGTGCAACTATGACCCAAGTCGCCATTGGCTTGGCAGCGTCGTTCTAAGCGACACTAACCCTTTAGTTTTCCAAAGTTTTACGGCCACCCTTGCGGGTGGCCGTTTTTTTTGGCTCCAGCAAACCCTGCGCCCATCAATGCCAGGGCTTGCCGCGCACGCTGAACCGCGATCAGTCCAACCACTTCTGCAAAAACTGCGCGCTCCCCGCTGCTGGGTCGAGCTGGTATTGGGCAAAGCCCAGGCGCGTGTAAAGCCGCAACGCGCCTAGGTTCCCCGACAAGACCTCCAAGGTCAGCTTGCAAGCGCCCCGCTCTTTCGCAATGGCGTGCACCAAGGTAAACATGCGCTCTGCCACGCGCTGGCCTCGATAGGTCGGCAGCACCACGACGTCATGCACATTGACCAGTGGTTTGCAGGCAAAAGTAGAGAAACCTTCGATGCAGTTAATCAACCCCAGCGGCTGCGTCTCGTCCGCGCTCGCAAAGGCCAGCACGCTAAACGCTTGCGGGCGTGCAGCCAGGCAGGCGATCAGGTTTTGTTTGGCAAAGTCGCTCAGCGGTTCGCCGCCGCCCATCGGGTCTTGGGCATAGGCGTCCAGCAACTCGACCAGCACCTGGGCGTGGCGCGGATTGGCGTAATCGGCGCGGCAGACGTACACATCGGCACCCGCCGCCGCGCTTGCTACCGTCTCAGGTGATGCGGCACTGGATGGCGCTTGCGCGCTCATTGCAGTGTGTCCGCTATGCGCTGCGCGCAGTGCAAGGCCTGCGCGGGGTCGCGTGCTTCCACCATCACGCGCACCAGGGGCTCGGTGCCGCTGGCGCGGATCAAGACGCGGCCGCTTTGCCCCAACTCTTGTTCCACTGCCAGCGTTTGCTCCTTGAGCGCCGCATTGGCCTGCCAATCGGCGCCTGGACGCAGGCGCACATTGAGCAGGGTTTGCGGAAACAGCGTGACGCCTGCCAGCAAGTCGGCCATGCTTTTGCCCGCGCGCACGCAGGCCTGCAGCACCTGCAGCGCAGAAATCAGGCCGTCGCCGGTGGTGTGTTTGTCCAGCGCCAGCAGGTGGCCCGAGCCTTCGCCGCCCAAAATCCAGCCGCGCGCCTCCATGGCCTCCAGCACGTAACGGTCGCCCACCTTGGCGCGCACCAGGTCCACACCCCGGCTTTTAAGGGCCAGCTCAACCGCCATATTCGTCATCAGCGTGCCCACTACGCCCGGCAGCGCCTCGCCCCGACCCAGGCGCTCGTCGGCCATCAGGTAGAGCAGCTCGTCGCCGTTGTACAGGCGGCCCTGGGCGTCCACCATTTGCAGGCGGTCGGCGTCGCCGTCCAGGGCCACGCCAAAGTCGGCCTTGTGCTCTTTGACGGCGGCCACCAAGGCTTCTGGGTGGGTGGCGCCCACTTGGTGGTTGATGTTCAGCCCGTCGGGCGCGCAGCCAATGGCGATCACGTCGGCGCCCAATTCATGAAAAACCTTGGGCGCAATTTGGTAGGCCGCGCCGTGGGCAGCGTCCACCACGATTTTCAGGCCCTTGAGCGTCAGGTCGGTGGCGAATGTGCTTTTGCAAAACTCGATGTAGCGGCCAGCGGCGTCGTCCAAGCGGCGCGTCTTGCCCAGGCCGGCGGACTGCGCCCATTGCGGCGCAAGCTTGAGCGCCGCTTCCACCTCAAGCTCCCAGGCTTCGGACAGCTTGGTGCCCTGGGCGCTGAAAAACTTGATGCCGTTGTCCTCAAACACGTTGTGGCTCGCGCTGATCACCACGCCCAAAGACGCGCGCTGCGCCCGTGTGAGATACGCCACGCCCGGCGTGGGCAAGGGCCCGAGCAAGACCACGTCCACACCGGCCGAGTTAAAACCGCTTTCCAGCGCACTTTCCAGCATATAGCCCGAAATGCGCGTGTCCTTGCCGATCAGCACCACCGGGCGCGCCTCGGTTTTGCGCAGCACTTGCCCCACGGCGTGCGCCAGGCGCAGCACAAAGTCCGGCGTGATGGGCGCCTGGCCCACGGTGCCACGGATGCCGTCGGTTCCAAAATATTCGCGTTTCATAAGCCCATCTTCCCTTGATAATTTTTCATTGCCGCCTGCGTGGCCGAGAGTACGCGCAAGGCCTGAACCGTGGCTTGCACGTCGTGCACCCGCACGATGCGGGCGCCGTTTTGCACCGCCAGCGTCGCAGCTACCGCGCTGGCCACCACCCGGTCATCCGCCGCAGCACCTGTGACCGCACCCAAAGACGATTTGCGCGACCAACCCGCCAGCAGCGCAAAGCCCGGCGCCAGCAACTCGTTTTGGCGCGCCAGCAGGCTGAAGTTCTGATCTACCGTCTTGCCAAAGCCAATGCCCGGATCAATGCAAATGCGCTCGCCGTCCACGCCCTGCGCCACCAAAGCCTGCGCCGCCTGCGCCAAAAAGTCGCGCACCGGCGCCACAATGTCGCCGTCCATGGGCGAGACCTGCATGGTTTGCGGATTGCCGTGCATGTGCATCAGGCATACGCCGCAACTGGGGTGCTGCGCCACGATGTGGGAACCCAAAAGGCCGTCGGTCGGGTCAACCCAGCGCAGCGCCCAAATGTCGTTGATGATGTCCGCACCCATATCTAGCGCCGCTTGCATCACCCGCGGCTTGTAGGTGTCCACCGAAATAGGCACGCCCAGCGTGACTGCGGCGCGCAAGACGGGCAGCAAGCGCTCAAGCTCTTGCGCCTGTGACAGGGCTTGGGCGCCTGGGCGGGTGGATTCAGCGCCCAGGTCAAGAATGTCGGCGCCCTGTGCGATCAGGGCCTCGCAATGCGCCAGGGCCGCGCGGGTGCTGGCGTGCTGGCCACCGTCCGAAAACGAGTCAGGCGTGACGTTGACGATGCCCATCACCTGCGGGCGCGCCAAGTCAATGCGGGTTCGGCTGGTTTGCCAATGGGGCATGTGGGCGCCCTAAAAGAGAGGGAAAGTGGGGGCGCCTGTTTGCAAGGCGCCCCAGCCAGGGCCTTTAAGCCGCTGTTGCAGCGGGTTCGGGCGTCACGGTGGCAGTCGGGGGACTGCCACCATCGCCAGAACCGGCGCTGGGCACGCGTGGCGACCAGTCTTTGGGAGGACGCGGCTCTTTGCCGGCCATGATGTCGTCAAGCTGGTCGCTGTCGATGGTTTCCCATTCCAGCAAAGCCTTGGCCATGGCGTGGATCTTGTCCTGGTTTTGTTCAATCAGGGTGCGCGCCTCCAGGTATTGCTGGTCGATGATGCGACGCACCTCCGAGTCCACCTTTTGCATGGTCTGCTCGCTCATATTGGTGGTTTTGGTCACCGAGCGGCCCAAGAACACCTCACCTTCGTTTTCGGCGTACACCATGGGGCCGAGCGCGTCGGTCATACCGTAGCGGGTCACCATGTCGCGGGCAATCGAGGTGGCGCGCTCAAAGTCGTTGCTCGCGCCGGTGGTCATTTGCTTCATGAACACTTCTTCGGCAATACGGCCACCAAACAGCATGCTGATCTGGTTGAGCATGTATTCGCTGTCGTAGGAATATCGGTCTTGCGCGGGCAAGCTCATGGTCACGCCCAGGGCGCGGCCACGGGGAATGATGGTGACCTTGTGCACCGGGTCGCACTTGGGCAGCATCTTGCCGATCAGCGCGTGGCCAGACTCGTGGTAGGCCGTGTTGCGGCGTTCCCCCTCGGGCATGACCATGCTCTTGCGCTCGGGGCCCATCAGAATCTTGTCCTTGGCCTTCTCGAAGTCTTGCATTTCCACCAGGCGGGCGTTGCGGCGCGCAGCCATCAGGGCGGCTTCGTTGCACAAGTTAGCCAAGTCAGCGCCAGACATGCCTGGCGTGCCACGGGCAATCACGCCGGGGTTGACGTCTTGCGCCACCGGCACTTTGCGCATGTGCACATTCAAAATCTGCTCGCGACCCCGAATGTCGGGCAGCGTCACGTACACCTGGCGGTCAAAGCGACCGGGGCGCAACAGCGCGGCGTCCAAAATGTCGGGGCGGTTGGTGGCAGCCACCACGATCACGCCAACATTGGTCTCAAAGCCGTCCATCTCGACCAGCATCTGGTTCAAGGTTTGCTCGCGCTCGTCGTTGCCGCCACCCAGGCCTGCGCCACGCTGGCGACCCACGGCGTCAATTTCGTCGATAAAGATGATGCAAGGCGCGTTCTTTTTGGCGTTGTCGAACATGTCGCGCACGCGGGATGCGCCCACGCCGACAAACATTTCCACAAAGTCAGAACCCGAAATGCTGAAAAACGGCACTTTGGCTTCGCCTGCAATTGACTTGGCGAGCAGGGTTTTGCCGGTTCCCGGGGGGCCTACCAGCAGCAAACCACGCGGAATGCGGCCACCGAGTTTTTGAAACTTGGTCGGGTCTTTCAAAAAGTCAACGACTTCCTTGACTTCTTCCTTGGCCTCGTCGCAGCCGGCAACGTCCGCAAAGGTCACGGTATTGGTGTTTTCGTCCAGCAAACGGGCTTTGCTCTTGCCAAAGCTGAACGCTCCGCCCTTGCCGCCGCCCTGCATCTGGCGCATGAAATACACCCACACGCCGATCAACAGCAGCATGGGGCCCCAGCTCACCAGCAGGGTCATGAGCAAAGAGCCTTCTTCGCGGGGCTTGACGTCGAATTTCACCCCGTTAGAGATCAAGTCGCCCACCAAGCCGCGGTCCAGGTAAGTGGCTGTGGTTTTGATGCGGCGCTCGTCGGTGGTCAGCGCGATGATTTCGGTACCGCCCTGGCCTTCCTGGATTACGGCGCTCTTGATGTGTTTGTTACGGACTTCTTCGAGGAAGTCGGAGTAGCCCAGGGTGGTGCCGCTGGCGCCACTGTGCGAGTCAAATTGCTTAAATACGGTAAAAAGTACCAGGCCAATGACCAGCCAGACTGCAATTTTTGAGAACCACTGATTGTTCAAGCGAAGCTCCAGTTAGGGCGCAAGAGAAGATACCTTGCCTACATGCGCCGCATTTTAGTGGTTTCAAGGCGCGGCGAGCGACTATTTACATTTATCAGCCACAAGAGCGTAAAGGCTATATGACAAGGCGCAAAAAGCGCGCTTGAATGCTATTTCAGCCCGATGCCCACCAAGAAGGTCTCAGAGGAGCGGTCGCGCGAGGCCTTAGGCTTGTAGGGCTTGACGGTATGAAAAGCCGCCTTGAAGCGCTGGACCACGTCGTTGTAGCTGCCACCATGGAACACTTTAGCCACCAGTGCGCCCTCGGCTTTCATGTGATTTTGCGCAAACTCGATAGCCAGTTCCACCAGGTACTCAATACGCGCAGCGTCGGCCGACGAGATGCCTGAGAGGTTGGGCGCCATGTCAGACACCACCACGTCCGCCTGGCGACCGGCCAGCGCCGTCTCCAGTTGGGCCAGTACATCGGCCTCGCGAAAGTCGCCTTGGATGAAGTGCACGCCTTCAATCGGGTCCATGGCCAGCAGGTCCAGGCCAATGATGGTGCCGTTCAGGTCCCCCACCGCCGCGCCCTGGGGCGACATGCGCCGTCGCAAATACTGGCTCCAGGCGCCGGGCGTGCAGCCCAGGTCCACCACCAGCTGGCCGGGCTTGACCAAGCCAAAGACCTCGTCAATTTCCTTAAGCTTGTAGGCGGCGCGGGCCCGGTAGCCTTCGCGCGAAGCGAGCTTGACGTAGGGGTCGTTGATGTGGTCGTGCAGCCAGGCCTTGTTGACCTTTTTTCCCTTGATAGACGGCTTGGGTGTGCCAGCAGCCGCAGCGGGGCTGGGCGCAGAGGGAGTTTTTTTGGAGGGTAGGGATACCATCTCTCGATGATATCCCCCCCAAAGAACCGTGCTTGCGACTTTCACCGCACACGGCTCATGCACGACCACTGGCTATGCAGCGTCAACAGGTTGCATAACCCTCGACTGATTTGCCAGTTTAAAGTCCCCGTACTGGGACCGGCTTGATAACCTTCAAACCTAGGGCGTGGACACGCCTGTGACACGCCGGGTGTAACAGCACCCGGTTGGAGAGAGCATCGCTCCCACCAAACTGGCGATAGACGATATGGTGGTCGTCCATGCTCTCATCAGTTATGTCGATTTCTTGCTGACAGAGAGCGCACCTACCATCTTGACTGAACCAGAGAGCAGCCCTTTGAACGCTCCAGAGGGTGTGACCCATCCGTTGCACTCGTAGCTTCTCACCGTAGGCCTGCCAATCCAGGTGGAAAGGGTTGTAATCCCCCCTCACTTTTACGTGGCGGACAATTTTCGTGTCCGACAGTAGATACAGCGGTAGCGGTATCCGATCACTACTCCCGAAGGGGTCATCCTGTAGGCCAGCGAACTGTTTGCGTGAGCCACACTGTTTCCAGTAGTGCCCGTACACCCATTTCGTAGTCTTCCTCGGATGGCGTCGCAGAGCCCAGCGCATCAACCTC
>CANGHQ010000056.1 GCA_947453585.1 Burkholderiales bacterium
ATCTGCGCGGCGTGCTGATGAACATCAGCAACCCCAAAGTCGCGCTGTTTTTTCTGGCCTTTTTGCCCCAGTTTGTCGAGCCCGCACGCGACGCCGTGGCGCTGCAGATCTTGCAGCTCGGCGGCGTGTTCATGCTCGCCACCCTGCTCACCTTTGGCGCGGTGGCCCTGTTGGCTGGGCGCTTTGGTCAGCTGCTGCAAGACTCGCCGCGGGCCCAATTGCGGCTCAATCGGCTGGCGAGCGTGGTGTTTGTGGGGCTGGCGCTCAAGCTGGTGCTGGGGGCGTAAGGAATCACGCCTCGCGCTCCCAGCACGCACGCTTTGGTAACGAAATGATGCTGGCAGGAGCCACAAAAGGCCAAATTAGACATATAGTCCGAGTTTTAGAACCTTTACTCCACCCATTTTCGGAGCCCTGCGCATGAGCCCCTATCTGTTTGCCATACCGGTTTTCTTTTTGCTGGTCGCCATTGAGCTGTACGTGGCGCATAGGCGCGGGGTGCAGGTCTACCGGTTTCAGGACACGCTCACGTCCATGAACATTGGCACCGTGAGCCAGTTTGTCAACACCATTGGCGGCGCCATCAGTGTGGCGATGTACGCCATCCTAGTGGAGCGCTTTGGCGCTTTTACCTGGGACACCAGCAACCCGCTGACCTGGGTACTGGCGCTGGTGTTGTATGACTTTTTCTACTACTGGGTGCACCGCAGCGGCCACGAGGTGAATATTTTGTGGGCTGCGCACGTGGTGCACCACAGCAGCGAAGAGTTCAATATGTCCACCGCCATGCGCCAGTCGTCCACGGGCTTTTACTTTCGCTGGGTGTTTTATGTGCCGCTGGCCTTGCTGGGTTTCCCGGTCAAGGTGTTTTTGACGGTGGCGGTGATTGATTTGGTCTACCAGTTTTGGGTGCACACGCGGCTGATCGGGCGTATGGGATTTTTGGAGTTGTTTTTGGTCACCCCATCGAACCACCGGGTGCACCACGGCCAAAACGACTACTGCATTGACAAAAACTACGGCGGCATTTTCAGCATCTGGGACCGCATGTTTGGCACTTACGCCGACGAGCGCGCCGACGAAGAACCAATGTATGGCGTGCGCAAGCCGCTGCACAGCTGGAACCCGGTGTGGGGCAATGTCCACCATTACTTCGCCATCGTGGCGCAAGCGCGCGCCACGGCTGGCTGGCGCAACAAGCTGATGTGCTTTTTTGCCGGGCCCGGCTGGCAGCCGCCTGAGGCGCCACCGGTGAACTCCAATTTTGAGGCCCACAAGTTTGTGCGCTTTGTCACCCCCGCGCCCCAAGTGATGCGTCAGGTGGCGCTGGCTGCGACCGTGATCGGCTCGGTGCTTCTGATGTATTTCCTGTTTGCCCAAAAAGGCTTCACGCCAGTGCAGCGCTTCAGCTTCTCGGGCGCCATGGTGCTGGTCTATGGCGCGCTGGGTTATGCCTGGCTGCACCCCCGCGTGCAAGGAGCGGCACATGTCTAGTATGGCTTTCACCGATGGTTTCTTGGCCTTGGTGAGCCTTTGGCTTGCCAGCCGCGCGCAGGCGCCGGTGGCGCTGCGCCTGGCGTGCGCCTTGTTTGCCGCTGCAGCCCTGCTGGGGGTGTTACGTTTTTCGGGCATTTACCCGCTGCCCACCTGGCACCAGTTTGCGTCCATGCTGGGCGCCATGGCGGCGTTTCCGCTGCTTGCCGTGGCCATCGTTTGGCCAGACGCGCTGGTGACCCGCAGCACGCGCTTTGCCTGGATTTTTATGTGCTTTATGGCGGTGCTGGGCGTGCTGATTGTGGGCGCGGGGCAAAAGCGGGTAGTGGCCGATGGCCTGGCCGTGCTGTCTGTCATCGCCATCGTCGTGACCTTGGCTCGCGCCGGGCTGTGGCGCGGCGCGCTGGCCGGCACCCTGATGCTGGCGGGCCTGGTGTTGTTTGCAGCCAAAGTGGCGATTCCCGGCATGTTGGTGCCCGGCGACTTTCTGCACATTGGCATGGCGCTGGGGCTGTTAGGCCTGTGTACCCTGCCCCGCTGGCCCGAGCACAGCGGCGTATCGACCTACGACCACGGCGTGCCTGCGGCCTGATCAGTCCAGTTTCGCCCCGCCCTCAAACCAGCGCTTGAGCGTTTCGCGTTCGGCGTCGGTGATCTGGGTGGCGTTGTTCATGGGCATAATCCGCGTTACCACCGCTTGCTGGTAAATGCCTTGGGCATGCAGGGCCACGGCCTGTGGCGAATCCAGGCGCACGTTTTTCATTTGCACCTGCTCGGCGTGGCAGGTATAGCAGCGCTGGGCCAATATGGGTTGCACCGTGGCGTAGCCCACGGGCGCAGTCGCTTGCGCATCACCTGCGGGCCGGGGCGCTGGGGCCAGCGCCACCACCACGCTCACAATGGCCAACACACCAGCGGCAGCGTACGGCCAGGGATGCGGATTGCGCGCGAGCTTGAAGCCGTGGCGCAGCACAAAAAACTGGCGAATGGCCGCGCCCGCAAACATCATGGCAATCAGCACCAGCCAGTTGTGCGGGTGGGTATAGGTAAAGCTGTAGTGGTTGCTAATCATGGCGAACAGCACCGGCAGCGTGAAATAGGTGTTGTGCACGCTGCGCTGCTTGCCGCGCTTGCCGTGGATGGGGTCCACCGGCTGGTTGGCGCGGATGCTCTCAATCACGGTTTTTTGGCCGGGGATGATCCAGAAGAACACGTTGGCGCTCATGCTGGTGGCGATCATGGCGCCCACTAGCAAAAAGGCCGCGCGCCCGGCAAACCAGTGGCAGGCCAGCCAGGCCGCCGCGCATACCAGCAGCGCCACCAGCACACCCACAATGCGGTCGCCGCCCTCGCGCTGGCCAAAAATGCGGCACAGCGCGTCATAGGCCAGCCAAAACACCACCAAAAAACCCAGCGCCACGGCCACGGCCGCCTGGGGCGACCAGTCCATCACCGATTTATCGACCAAATAGGTGCCAGCGTTCCACAGGTACGAAATGGTGAACAGCGAAAAGCCAGTCAGCCAGGTGCTGTAGCTTTCCCAGTAAAACCAGTGCAGGTGGCCGGGCAGTTGCGGCGGACGCACCGCAAACTTGACCGGGTGGTAAAAACCTCCGCCATGCACCGCCCACAACTCGCCACTGACGCCTTGGCGCTTGAGGTCTTCATCCTCTGGCGGTGTGAGGCTGCTGTCCAAAAAAACAAAATAAAACGACGACCCCACCCAGGCAATGGCCGTGACCACGTGCGCCCAGCGCAAGAGCAAGTTAGCCCAATCCAGTAAATACGATTCCATGCGGGGGTTCTCCAGTGGGGGAAATTGTAGGTAGCCGGTGCGGGTTGCGGTAGGTCAGGTTGCGACGCTTAGGAGCCAACTAGCAACAACTGCGCCGCCACCGCCACCGCAATCACCTCGGGGCGCTTGTCGTGGATGCCCGCTATGCCGATGGGGCAGGTGACGTGTGCCAGTTCGGCCGCGCTAAAGCCACGGGCCTCTAAGCGGTGGCGAAAGGTGGCCCATTTGGTTTTGCTGCCAATGAGGCCAATAAAGGGCAAATCGCCCTGCGCGCGCTGGCGCAGCAGGCATGCGTGGACGATGTCCAGGTCTTCGGCGTGGCTAAAGCTCATCACCAGCACGCGTGAGTGGGGCGTCAGATGCGCCACTGCGCCCTGCACCGGGTTGGAGTGTTCGCAGTGGGCGCTGCCGACCAGATCGGGCGGGAAGGGCTGGTCGCGGCTGTCGATCCAGGTCAGGGCCACGGGCAGCAAGCCCAGCACCTGCACTATTGCCCTGCCCACATGGCCGCTGCCAAACAGCGCCACCGGCATCTGCGGTGGGCGCAACTGCAGCGCCAGCGCCGCCTGGTCTTGCGCGCTGACCGGGGTGAACGCCAGCGTGACGTGGCCGCCGCAGCACTGGCCCAAACTCGGGCCCAGTGGGTAATGTTGAAGGCGCTCTAGGCTGGGGTTTTGTAACAGCGCGCGGGCGTGGGCAATGGCGACCAACTCAAGGCGGCCGCCCCCCACCGTGGCCACGGTGGAATCGGCAAAAACCGCCATCCAGGCACCTACTTCGCGCGGCACCGAGCCCTGGGTGGCTTGCACGCGCACCAAAATGGCGTTACTGTGCGCCAATTGCGCGAAGAGCTGCGCCATCAAATACTGCATGGGTAGCCTTGCTTGGAATGTTGCTTGTCGTTAATTAAAAATATTTTTGGGGACATCGAATGACGGATACGTTTATGTCGGCCCGCCGCCGCACACCGGGCAAAGCTCTGTGCACCTTGGCGGTGGCCATCATCATCGCAGGCTGCGCCACGCCACCGCCGCCTGCGCCCGTGGCCGTCAAACCGCCACCCGCTCCGGTCGCTGTGGCCCCCGTGCCCGTTGCGCCGGTGGTAATCGCGCCGCCCGCAGCGCCTGCTGTGGTGGTGCCAACTTATGTATCCCAGGCGGGCACCCCGCGCGACTACCGGCGCGATGCCGCCACCCACCTGTATGAGCGCCTGCGCGAGCGCATTTACCAAGGCAAGATGCCTCCCCTGCTGCATGCAGTGGGCGTGTTGCAGGTCGATATTGACCACCAAGGCGCCGTCACCGACGTGCGCTGGATGCGCGCGCCGCAGCACGTGCCCGCCGTGATGGCCGAAATTGAGCGCACCGTACGGGCTGCAGCACCCTACCCCGCGCCGGTGCGCATGGGCAAGGTCACCTACACCGACACCTGGCTGTGGCACAAGACCGGGCGTTTTCAGCTCGACACCTTGTCTGAAGGACAGCTTTAAAAGCGGGCAAGCCGCCGACAAGGCCTTAACGCGGTCCACCTAGGACCCGCGGTAGGTGGAATAACTCCAGGGGCTGACCAAGAGCGGCACGTGGTAGTGCTGGCTGACGTCGGCCACGCCAAAGTCAAGGCTGACTTGGTTCAAAAACGGCGGCTCTGGCAGCTCCACGCCGCGCGCCCTAAAGTAGGCGGCCACATCAAACACAAGTCGGTACGTGCCTTTTTGCAGGCTTTGCGTATCAAACAACAGGCCGTCGGGGTTGCGGCCATCGGCGTTGAGCACCATGCGTTTGACCAAGGTGGCCGATCCGTCATGCTCGGACGTGGTGTAAAGCGCCACCGCCATGCCTGCGGCGGGGCTGCCGTGCATGGTGTCCAAAACGTGGGTACTCAGGCCCATGGGCGTCTCCTTCAAAAGCGGTGTTGTGGTGAATGCCTAAAAGTGTATACAGCTTATCCTGCTCAACCCCCCAGCGCGCCGCCCGCAGCGTGCTGGGGGGTTGCGCGAATAAATGGCCTTCTCTTTTTCAGGACGGGCACCAAAGTTGCTAGGATATTTAGCCTGTACAAAGCCGCACTCCATCGCAAACCGCAAGGAATTTCCTGACCATGAAAACCCCATTTTTTCTACGCGCCCTGGCGCTTGCCACCGCCAGCATGGCCACCAGCGCCGCCATGGCACAAACCACGCCTATCAAGTTTCAGCTCGACTGGCGCTTTGAGGGCCCGGCCGCGTTGTTTCTGACACCAGCGGCCAAGGGCTATTTCAAAGACGCCAAGCTTGACGTAACTATTGACGCGGGCAACGGCTCGGGCGGCACCGTCACGCGAGTGGCGTCTGGCGCCTATGACATGGGCTTTGCCGACACGGCCGCGCTCATGGAATTCCACGCCAACAACGCCGACGCGCCCAACAAGCCGGTGGCGGTGATGATGGTTTACAACGACACGCCGGCCTCGGTCATGGCTTTAAAGAAGTCTGGCATCAAGACGCCCGCCGATTTGAGTGGCAAGAAACTCGGCGCGCCCGTGTTTGACGCGGGCCGACGCGCGTTTCCGATTTTTGCCAAGGCCAATGCGGTCAACGGCGTGCAGTGGATTGCCATGGACCCGCCGCTGCGCGAAACCATGCTCGCGCGCGGCGACGTGGATGCGATTACTGGCTTTACCTTCACCTCGCTGCTGAACCTGGAGGCGCGCGGAGTCAAGGCTGAAGACGTGGTGGTGCTGCCCTACCCGGCCTATGGCGTCAAGCTCTATGGCAACGCCATCATCGCCTCGCCCAAGCTGATCAAAGAAAACCCAGCCGCCGTCAAAGCCTTCTTGGTCGCGTTTGCCAAGGGCATGAAAGACGTGATCGGCAACCCGGCGTCGGCCGTGGCCGATGTCAAGGCGCGTGACGGCATCATCAACGCTGACCTCGAAACCCGCCGCCTGCAGCTCGCCATTGACACCGCCATCAACAGCGCCAACGCCCGCGCCGAGGGCTTTGGTCAGGTCAACGGCCCACGCATGGCGCTGATGGCCTCGCAGGTGTCGGACGCCTTCAACACCAAAACCCGCATCAACCCGGACGCGGTGTGGAACCCCAGCTTTTTGCCCTCCAAGGCCGAACTCAACGTCTTGCCCAAGAAATAAGCCTGGCCGCGCGCACCATGAACACTCCCGACATCGGCTGGTTTGTTGATTTTCAGGACGTCTGGCTGGCCTACAACGCCGAGTTGCAGGCCCAGAACCACTTTGCGGTGGAGGCGATTGACCTGCAGGTGCGCCAGGGCGAGTTCATTGCCATTGTCGGGCCCTCGGGCTGCGGCAAATCCACCTTCATGAAGCTGGCCACCGGCCTGAAAATACCGTCCAAAGGACGCATCATGATTGACGGCGCACCGGTGACCGGGCCGCTCAAAATCTCAGGCATGTCGTTTCAGGCGCCTTCGCTCTTGCCGTGGCGCACCACGGTGGACAACGTGCTGCTGCCGCTGGAGATTGTGGAGCCCTACCGCAGCAACTTCAAAGCCAAGCGCAAAGAGTACGAGCAACGCGCCCGCGCGCTCTTGCAAAAAGTGGGCTTGGGCGGATACGAGGACAAGTTTCCCTGGCAGCTCTCGGGTGGCATGCAGCAGCGCGCCAGCATTTGCCGCGCGCTCATCCACGAGCCCAAAATGCTGCTGCTGGACGAACCCTTTGGCGCGCTTGATGCGTTCACGCGCGAAGACCTGTGGTGCATCCTGCGCGACCTGTGGACCGAGCAACAGTTCAATGTGATTTTGGTGACGCACGACCTGCGCGAATCGGTGTTTCTGGCCGACACGTTATATGTCATGAGCAAGAGCCCGGGGCGCTTTGTGGTCAAGCGCCACATAGATCTGCCGCGCCCGCGCGACCTGGAACTGACCTACACCCGCGAATTCACCGACATCGTGCACGAGCTGCGCGGCCACATCGGCGCCACGCGCAATAACCTCACCGCCGCCACCGCCACCGGAACCAAGCCATGACGCAAAAACAACTCGAAACCTGGTCGCCCTGGGTGCTGCTGCTGGCGGTGTTGCTGCTGTGGCAGGCGATATGCAGCGCGTTTGCGGTGTCCGAGTTCATTTTTCCCAGCCCGTCACGCATCGCCACCCAGTTTTGGGAGTACCGGGGCTTGATAGGCGGCCACGCCTGGCGCACCTTTTGGGTCACGATGGTGGGTTTTGGCATTGCCATTGTGGTGGGCGTGCTGCTGGGCTTTGTGATTGGCAGCTCGCGCCTGGCCTATGCGGCCGTGTACCCGCTGATGACGGCGTTTAACGCCCTGCCCAAGGCGGCTTTTGTGCCGATTTTGGTGGTGTGGTTTGGTATTGGCGCGGGGCCGGCGATTTTGACGGCGTTTCTGATCAGCTTTTTCCCCATCATGGTGAACATCGCCACCGGCCTGGCCACGCTGGAGCCGGAGTTGGAGGATGTGTTGCGCGTGCTCGGTGCCAGGCGCTGGGATGTGTTGGTGAAGGTGGGGCTGCCGCGTTCCATGCCTTACTTTTACGGCTCGCTGAAGGTCTCGATCACGCTGGCCTTTGTGGGCACGACGGTGTCGGAGATGACGGCTGCCAATGAGGGCATTGGCTATCTGCTGATTTCAGCGGGCTCGGCCATGCAGATGGGGCTGGCATTTGCGGGGCTGGTGGTGGTGGGGGTGATGGCGATGGTGATGTACGAGTTGTTCAGCCTGATTGAGCGCCACACCACGGCCTGGGCGCATAGAGGGTCGCACAATAGCTGACGCGTTGCGTGTGGGTACGCAGGAGGAGACAGGGCGGGCTCCTGATCGTGGAGTACCACAACTCGTCACCCTCCCTGCCCCCTCCTGCTCATTGGGGCGTTTTTGTACTCGCATTGAATACAGCAATGCTGCGTCTGCGCTTCGGTCTGGCTAATGCGTGGTGTAGCCCATGGTCTGCGGCAACCACAGCACGATTTGCGGGAACACCGTCATCGCCAGCAAAAGCAGGAGCAGCATGACGAGGAAGGGCCAGCCTTCCTTCATCATCTCCCCGATCGGGATACCGGTTAGCGCTTTGGTGACAAACAACAGCATGCCAAATGGCGGGTGGATCAGGCCGATCATCATGTTGAGCACCACCAGCACGCCAAAGTGCACCAGGTCCACGCCCAGCAGCTTTGCAGCAGGCAGGAGCATGGGCACAAACACCAGCAGCAGCACCGACACATCCAGAAAACAG
>CANGHQ010000057.1 GCA_947453585.1 Burkholderiales bacterium
CAGGCCGATTGCTGCGCCCATTCGGCCGGGGTATAGGTTTTCATTGACAAGGCGTGCACCTCGTCGGTCTGCATGCGCGCGCCCAGGGTGGCGTACACCATCTGGTGGCGCCCAATCAGGCGCTTGCCCTCAAAGGCGCCCGACACGATGGTGGCGTACCAGTGGCGGCCGTCGCCCTCGAGCGCACAGTGGTCGCAGGGCAGGCCTGCGGTAATCAGGGCTTGGAGTTGGTCGGCAGTCATGGGTGCAATCCGTAAAAAAGTTAGCTGCGGATCTTGTAGCCGCTGCGCAGCAGTTGCAGCGCAATGCCGGCCACCAGCAGCAGCGCCACGCCCACCACGCTCAAACTGAGCCAGGGCGAGACATCGCTCACGCCAAAAAAGCCATAGCGAAAGCCGTCAATCATGTAGAAAAACGGGTTGAAGTGGCTCACGCCCTGCCAAAAGGCCGGCAGCGAATGGATGGAATAAAACACGCCGCTCAAAAACGTCATGGGCATGACCACAAAGTTCTGAAAGGCCGCGAGCTGGTCAAATTTTTCGGCCCACAGACCGGCAATCAAGCCCAGCGTGCCCATGAGCGCAGCGCCCATCACGGCAAACGCCACGATAAACAGCGGCTGGGCAAAACTGATGTGCGTAAACAGCGCCGATATCGCAAACACACCCGCCCCCACCACCAGCCCGCGCACGACCGCCGCGCCCACATAAGCCACGAACCAGTGCCAATACGACAGCGGCGTGAGCATGATGAAGACCAGGTTGCCCATCACCTTGCTCATGATGAGCGAGGAAGAACTGTTGGCAAAGCTGTTTTGCAGCAAGCTCATCATGGCCAGGCCGGGCACCAAAAACGCGGTGTAACTCACCTGGTCGTAGACCTTGACATGGTCTTCCAGCGCGTGGCCAAAGATCAGCAAGTACAGCATGGCGGTGAGCACGGGGCCCGCGATGGTCTGAAACGCGACTTTCCAAAAGCGCAGCACTTCTTTGTAGAGCAGGGTTTGCCAGCCGTTCATAAAGCCCCCACGCTTCGCGCTGCGCGTCGTGCGCTGCCCCCCGAGGGGGCCTTCGCGCCTTGGGACGGCCCGGCGGCGCTCATGCTGCTAATCCCGCAGGGGCTGCAACACCCGAATGCTTTTGCATCACATCCAAAAACACGTCTTCCAGATCGGCCTTGCGGATTTCCACGTCCTGGGCCACCAGGCCGGACTCGCGCACGGCGGCCAAAAAGTGTTCGATTTCCAGCGCGTCGTGCGCCGGAAACTGCACGATGCGCCCCGTCACGCGGGCCTGCGCGGCCAGCGCGGGCGGCAAGTCGCCATCCACCTTGAAGCGCAGCACATTGCTCGACGCCGCCTTGAGCAGCGTGCTGGTATGGTCCAGCGCCACGATGCGGCCGGACTTGAGCATGGCGATGCGTCCGCACAAGGCCTCGGCCTCTTCCAGATAGTGCGTGGTCAGCAGCACGGTGTGGCCTTGTTTGTTGAGTTTGGCGATGAACTGCCACAGCGTCTGGCGCAGTTCCACGTCCACGCCGGCCGTGGGCTCGTCCAGCACGATCACCGGCGGCTTGTGCACCAGGGCCTGCGCCACCAGCACCCGGCGCTTCATGCCGCCCGAGAGCTGGCGCATATTGGCGTCGGCCTTGTCGGCCAGGCCCAGGCTTTCCAGCAGCTCGTCAATCCAGGCGTCGTTGTTCTTCACGCCGAAATAGCCCGACTGGATGCGCAAAGCCTCGCGCACATTGAAAAAGGGGTCAAACACGAGTTCTTGCGGCACCACGCCCAGGCGGCGCCGGGCGGCGGCATAGTCTTTTTGCACATCGTGGCCCAAGACGCTGGCCGAACCGCTGCTGGGCCGGGTCAGGCCCGCGAGCATGCTGATCATGGTGGTCTTGCCCGCGCCATTGGGGCCGAGCAGGCCAAAAAACTCGCCTTCCTCAATGCCAAGGCTTACATTGTCAACCGCTAAAAAGGTGGCGCCTGGGGGTCCTTTGGGGGACGAATAGGCCTTGGAGATGGATTGGAAAGAAATAGCAAGCATGGGAACGCGCGATTTTACGCGCCGCCGCTTACCCGGCGAAAAGCCAGGGCAGCAGCCGAATCAGGCGGCAGTTGGAGAGTCGCCAGCCTCGGGCGCGGCACCCGCGCCCGCACCCGCGCCCAGCAATGTCTGCACGCCATACAGCGTAGCCAGCGCCAGCAGTTGGGCGGGCAAACCCTGCACCGCAAGCGCCTTGCCCGCACGGGCACCGATGCGCTGCAGTTCCAGCAAAACCGCCAGCGCAGACGAGTCAAAACTGGTCAATGCGGTGGCGTCAAGCACCGCAGCGCCCGGCTCGGCGGCCAAAGCCCGGCCCAAATCCAGCAGACAGGCCGAGGCCTGGGCGTGCGTCAGGGTGGCGGGCAAGTACAGCATGTCAGACTTTCTTGCCGTTGGATTTGTTGCGCGCGGCCAGCGAGTCAATCAGGCCGTCAATGCCCTTGGCATTGATTTCTTGCGAAAACTGGCTTTTGTAGGTTTCCACCAGCCACACGCCCAGCACATTGAGGTTGTAAATGCGCCAGCCCGCGCCCTGTCCGGGCGTTTTTTCCAGACGGTAATCGAGCTGAATCGGGTCGCCGCTGCCGCGCACTTCGCTGCGCACCACCAGCTCTTTGTCCTCGGGCGAAGCGCGCAAGGGCTTCATCACCACGGTCTGGTCGCTCACCTGCGAGAGCGCGCCCGCGTAAGTGCGCACCAGCAGAATCTTGAACTCGTCTTGCAGCCGCTTTTGCTGCTCGGGCGTGGCCTGGCGCCAGCCAGGGCCCACGGCAGAGGCCGTCATGCGCTGAAAATCAACGTGCGGCATGATGCGCGTGTCCACTAGGGTGACGATGCGGCCAATGTCACCGTTGCGCATGGCCTTGTCGGCCTTGATGGTGTCGAGCACGTCCACCGAGATGCGCTTGACAAAGGCGTCCGGCGCCTCGTCTTCGGCCCAGGCGCTGCCCAGCGACGCGGCCAAAGCCAGCGCGGCAAACAGACGGATAAATAACTGACGGTTCATGTGGTTCCCTAATATTTCAGGCCGGTGAGCCTCTTCATGCAACGCGCAAGCGCCCTGCCTGACTGACAGGCCCCGGTAATTTTTATGCAAAGTGAATTTTATTGCGCGTCTTCCGGGCTTTCGGGCACTTCGCCGTCGTACTGGCGGTAGCGCTGGCGCTGGAAATACGAGTCGCGGGTGAAGGAATACGCGTCCAGCGCAGCGGCGTCAATCACGTCACCGGCCTTAAGGTAGCTCTCCCGCACGTCGATGGCATTGAGCACGGTCAAGCCGTCACGGGTTCGCTGATCGGCCACGTGGCTGACCAGATTGCCCTGGTAGTCCAGCGGCAAAGCCACGACTTCGCGCAAGGTATAGGGCCCCAGAATGGGCAAAACCACATAGGGGCCAGGGCTGACGCCCCAACGTCCCAAGGTCAGGCCAAAGTCCGCCGGGTGTTTTTCGATGTCCATTTCGCTGGCCACGTCGAGCAGGCCCAAAAGGCCAATCGTGCTGTTGATCATGACGCGCCCCACGCTGTCGCTGGTGGCCTGGCCTTTGAGGGTGGCGGCGTTGTTTACGAGCGACCAGACATCACCCAAATTACCGAAAAAGTTACCCACACTCTTGCGCACCCAGTGGGGCGTTACCTTGCCGTACACCGTGGCAACCGGCTTGATCAGCGCCCGGTCCAGCGCGTCGTTGACGGTGAGCATGACACGGTTAAAGGGCTCAAAGGGGTCGCGCGGGTCAGGGCGGTTGGGCTGCGCATGCGCGGGCAACAAGCAGGCGAGCAGCAGCGCCATGGCGCTGACCCGCTTTGCCCAAATTACCGTACGCATGTCCGATGTGCCCCTAGTCCGCCTGCTTGGTGCCTGCGCCGTCAGCCGCCTTGCTGTACAAGAACTGGCTGATCAGGCTCTCAAGCACTACGGCCGACTGCGTGCTGGAAATGGTGTCACCTGCGGCCAGCAGTGTGTCCGCGGCGCCGGCCTCAATCCCCAGGTACTGCTCGCCCAGCAAACCGCTGGTGAGAATTTTGAGCGAGCTGTCTTTGGGAAAGCTGTAACGGCTTTCCATGGCCAGCACCACACGGGCCTGGAAGGATTTGTCGTCAAACACGATCTTGTCCACCCGGCCCACCACCACGCCTGCGCTGCGCACGGCGGCTTTGGGCTTGAGGCCGCCCACGTTGTCAAACTTGGCAGTCACCGTGTAGGTTTTCTGGAAGTTCAGGCTCAGCAAATTGGCCGACTGCAAAGCCAGAAACAGGATGGCCACCGCCCCGATGAGCACAAACAGCCCAACCCACACATCATTCTTAGAGCGCTGCATGCAACACCTTTCTAGTCACCGTTAAATCGTAAACATCATGGCGGTCAGGATGAAATCCAGCGCCAAAACTGCCAAAGAAGCCACCACCACCGTGCGCGTGGTGGCGCTGGCCACCCCTTCGGGTGTGGGTTGGGCCTCAAAACCTTGGAGCAAGGCAACAAAAGTCACCGTAAACCCAAACACCACGCTCTTGATGATGCCGTTGCCCACATCGCGCCACACGTCCACGCCGCCCTGGATCTGGCTCCAGAACGAGCCTGAATCGACGCCAATCATCAGCACACCCACCACCCAGCCGCCAATAATGCCCATGGCGCTAAATACCGCAGCCAAGAGCGGCATGGTGATCACACCAGCCCAAAACCGGGGCGCCAGCACGCGCAGCACCGGGTCTACCGCCATCATTTCCATCACGCTGATTTGTTCTCCGGCCTTCATCAGGCCGATCTCGGCTGTAAGCGAGGTGCCCGCGCGCCCGGCAAACAGCAAGGCGGTCACCACCGGCCCGAGCTCGCGCACCAGGCTCAGGGTCACCAACAGCCCCAGCGCCTCGGACGAGCCGTAGCGCTGCAAGGTGTAGTAACCCTGCAAACCAAAAACAAAACCGACAAACAGGCCCGAGACTGCAATGATGACCAGGGAATAGTTGCCCAGGAAGTGGATCTGGTCACGGATCAGCGCAAAACGGCGCAGGCTGCCCGGCAGCGTGGTCAGCAAGCGGAAAAACAGGCGGGCGCCGTGGCCTATTTCGGCCATTTGGCGGCGTGCGGCAAAGCCGACGTCTCTTGGGTTGATCCAGCTCATACCGCGCGCTCCGGTCCAAAGTCTTGTTCCACGCTGACACTGGGGTAGTGAAAGCGCACCGGGCCGTCAGCCAGGGCGTGCACATACTGGTAGACCAGCGGGTCGGTGCTGTGGCGCACCTCGTCGGGCGTGCCCTGGGTGGCGACCTTGCCGTTGGCCAAAATGATCACGTGGTCGGCAATGGCAAAGGTTTGCTCCAGCTCGTGCGAGACAAAAATGCTGGTCAGGCCCATGGAATCGTTGAGCTGGCGAATCAGGTGGGCGGCGGTGCCCAAGGAAATCGGGTCCAGGCCCGAGAAAGGCTCGTCGTACATCACCAGTTCTGGGTCTAGTGCAATGGCGCGTGCCAGCGCAATGCGCCGGGCCATGCCGCCCGAGACTTCGCTGGGCATGAGGTCGCGCGCGCCGCGCAGGCCCACGGCGTTGAGTTTCATCAGCACGATGTCGCGGATCAGGTCTTCGGACAGGTCGGTGTGTTCGCGCAGCGGAAAGGCCACGTTCTCATAGACCGACAGGTCGGCAAACAGCGCGCCAAACTGGAACAGCATGCCCATGCGGCGGCGCGCGGCGTAGAGCGCTTGCTGGTGCATGGGCGTGATGTCTTGGCCGTCAAACAGCAAGGTGCCAGACTGGGCGCGGTTTTGGCCACCGATCAGGCGCAGGATGGTGGTCTTGCCGCCACCCGAGGCGCCCATCAGCGCCGTGACCTTGCCGCGCGGCACTTGCAGCGAGACGTCGTCGAGGATGACCCGCTCCCCATAACCAAAGGTCAGGTGATTGAGTTCGACGAGGGCATGGGAAAAGGTTTGCATGTTGACAAGTAAATTCAGGCCCAATCATACGGGATTACCCGAATTCCCCGGCCGCTGCTGCGCACGGTTTACCGCAGATTTACTGCTGCAAGACCGCGCTCCACAGTAGTTTTACGCGATTAACGCGGCAAATCGCTGCTTCCCATCAAGAAAGTGTCCACCGCGCGCGCGGCCTGGCGGCCCTCGCGAATCGCCCACACCACCAGTGACTGGCCGCGGCGCATGTCGCCTGCGGCAAACACTTTTTTGACGTTGGTGGCGTAACCGCCGCGCTCGTCGGTGCTGGCTTTGGCGTTGGCGCGGGCATCTTTTTCCACGCCAAACGCGTCCAGCACGGTGGCCACCGGGTTGACAAAACCCATGGCCAGCAAAACCAGATCGGCTTGGTGGTGCTTTTCGGTGCCTGCAATTTCAACCAGTTTGCCGTCCTTGAACTCGACGTGCACCGTGATCAGGCCGGTGACTTTGCCGTTGTCGCCGGTAAAGGCCTTGGTGGACACGGCAAATTCGCGCACGCAGCCTTCTTCGTGGCTGGAGCTGGTACGCAGCTTGAGCGGCCAGTAGGGCCAGGTCATGGGGCGGTTTTCTTCTTCGGGGGGCTGGGGCATCACCTCGAACTGGGTGACGCTGGCCGCGCCGTGGCGGTTGCTGGTGCCCACGCAGTCGCTGCCGGTGTCGCCGCCGCCGATCACGATGACGTGCTTGCCGTCGGCGCGCAACTGGCCCTTAAGCTTGTCGCCCGCGTTAACCTTGTTTTGCTGGGGCAAAAATTCCATGGCGAAGTGGATGCCTTCAAGCTCGCGGCCGGGCACCGGCAAATCGCGTGACTGCTCGGAGCCGCCGGTCAGCAGCACCGCGTCAAAGTCGGCCTGCAGTTGGGCTGCAGAAATGGTTTCTTTGGCCCAATTGGTCACTTTGGTGCCCTTGGGCATCTCGCCCACCAGCACACTGGTGCGGATGGTGACGCCTTCGGCCTGGAGCTGCGCGGCGCGCCGGTCGATGTGCGACTTTTCCATCTTGAAGTCGGGAATGCCGTAGCGCAACAGGCCGCCAATGCGGTCGTTTTTCTCAAACAAGGTCACGTCGTGGCCCACGCGCGCGAGTTGCTGGGCGGCGGCCATGCCCGCCGGGCCAGAGCCGACCACGGCGATTTTTTTGCCCGTCTTGGCCTTGGGCAGCTGGGGTGTGACCCAGCCCTCGCTCCAAGCGCGGTCGATGATGGCGTGCTCGATGGACTTGATGCCCACCGCGTCGTCGTTGACATTGAGCGTGCACGCCGCCTCGCAAGGCGCCGGGCAGATGCGACCGGTGAACTCGGGGAAGTTGTTGGTGCTGTGCAAAACGTCAATCGCGTTTTTCCAGTCGCCCTGGAACACCAGCTCGTTGTAATCGGGAATGATGTTGTTGACCGGGCAGCCGTTGTTGCAAAACGGCGTGCCGCAGTCCATGCAGCGCGCGCTTTGCACTTTGGCGTGCGCGTCGTCCAGGCCGATGACGAATTCTTTGTAGTTTTTCAGGCGCTCAGGCACGGGCTTGTAGCCCTCCTCAACGCGTTCAAACTCCATGAAACCGGTGATTTTTCCCATGATGGTTTTCCTTGAACGGTGGTGAACGCGCGCTCAGTGCGCAGCGGGGGCCAGGGTTTTGGCGGCGATGGCCTGCTTTTTGGCGTAAATCTCGGCCAGGGCGCGCTTGTATTCGGTGGGGAATACCTTGACGAACTTGGCGCGCGCCGTGTCCCAGTGGTCCAGCAGTTCGCGTGCGCGCTTGCTGCCGGTCCAGCGGTTGTGGTCTTCGAGCAGCTTTTTGAGCTGCGCCTCGTCGGTCTCGCCGCGGTGCCAGACAGCTTTGTCGATTTGCGCCGTTTGGTCCTTGGCGGTCAGGACTTTCTCCAGGCTCACCATGCTGGTGTTGCAGCGGCTGGCGAACTGGCCGTCTTCGTCATACACATAGGCCACGCCGCCGCTCATGCCGGCCGCAATGTTGCGCCCGGTCAAGCCCTGCACGGCCACGGTGCCGCCGGTCATGTATTCGCAGCCATGGTCGCCCGTGCCTTCGATGACTGCCGTGGCGCCTGAAAGACGCACCGCAAAACGCTCGCCGCCCACGCCGCTGAAAAACGCCTCGCCGGTGGTGGCGCCGTACATCACCGTGTTGCCCACGATGGTGTTGCGCACCGCTTCGCCACGGAAGTCAATGCTCGGACGCACCACCACCCGACCGCCGGAGAGGCCCTTGCCGGTGTAGTCGTTGGCGTCGCCAATCAAATACAAGGTAATGCCCTTGCACAAAAACGCGCCGAAGGACTGGCCTCCAGTGCCTTCCAACTGGATGCGGATGGAGTCGTCCGGCAGGCCTTCGGGGTGCACCTTGGTCACCGCGCCCGAGAGCATGGCGCCCACCGAGCGGTTGACGTTGCGCGTCATTTCCATGAACTGCACGCGTTCGCCCTTGTCGATAGCGGC
>CANGHQ010000058.1 GCA_947453585.1 Burkholderiales bacterium
ACGCACCCGACGCACGCTGGAACACCCAGGCGCAAAGCAAGGCCCGGCGCCTGGCGCGCGCAGCTAGCGCGCTGGGTGACGGCCTGCGCGGCAAGCGCGTGGCCACCCCCCACGCGCTCAAGCTGCTCAGCGCAGTGATAGAAAGCGGCGACCGCGTCTGCCTGGAAGGCAACAACCAGAAGCAGGCCGACTTTCTGGCCCGCACGCTCACGCAGCTTGACGCGGCGCAGATCCACGACCTGCACATGGTGCAGTCGGTGCTGGCGCTGCCCGAGCACCTGGACCTGTTCGAGAACGGCATTGCCTCCAGGCTCGACTTTTCTTTTTCCGGTCCGCAAAGCGCGCGCCTGGCAAAAATGGTGTCTGCCGGGCAAATCCAGATTGGCGCCATCCACACCTACCTGGAACTGTTTGCCCGTTATTTTGTGGACCTCACGCCCCAAATCTCGCTGGTGTGCGCGCAGGCCGCCGACGCGCAGGGCAACCTCTACACCGGTGCCAACACCGAAGACACGCCGGCCATCGTGGAAGCCACAGCGTTCAAGAGCGGCATCGTGATCGCCCAGGTCAACGAGATGCTCGACACCCTGCCGCGCGTGGACATCCCCGGCGACTGGGTGAACTTTGTCATCCTGGCGCCCACGCCCAATGTGATCGAGCCGCTGTTCACCCGCGACCCGGCGCAAATATCCGAGATCCAGGTGCTCATGGCCATGATGGCCATCAAGGGCATCTACGCCGAATACGGTGTGCAGCGCCTGAACCACGGCATCGGTTTTGACACCGCAGCCATCGAACTGCTGCTGCCCACCTACGCCGAGTCGCTGGGGCTCAAGGGCAAGATCTGCAAGCACTGGGCGCTCAATCCGCACCCGGCCATGATTCCAGCCATTGAAGCCGGCTGGGTCGAATCCATCCACTCGTTTGGGTCCGAGCTGGGCATGGAAAAGTACGTCAGCGCCCGCCCGGATGTGTTCTTTACCGGTGCCGATGGCAGCTTGCGCAGCAACCGCGCCATGAGCCAGGCCGCAGGCCACTACGCCTGCGACATGTTCATCGGCTCCACGCTGCAAATTGATTTGAACGGCCACAGCTCCACGGCCACTGCCGGGCGCATTGCCGGCTTTGGCGGCGCGCCCAATATGGGTGCCGACGCACGCGGCAGGCGCCACGCCTCGCCCGCCTGGCTCAAGGCCGGGGCGCAGGCGCGCGCCGGGAGAGGCGGCGTGCACGCCATGCCGCGCGGCCAGAAGCTGGTGGTGCAAATGGTGGAAACCTTTCGCGAACACATGCAACCGGCCTTTGTAGAGACGCTGGACGCCTGGAAGCTGGCCGAACAGGCCAAGATGGAAATCCCGCCAGTGATGATTTACGGCGACGACGTGACCCACATCCTGACCGAAGAAGGCATTGCCAATTTGCTGCTGTGCCGCACCGACGAAGAGCGCGAGCAGGCGATTCGCGGCGTGGCCGGTTACACGCCCATCGGCCTGGGCCGTGACCGCGCCATGGTGGAAAACCTGCGCGACCGCGGCATCATCCAGCGCGCCGAAGACCTGGGCATCGACAAACGCGACGCCACGCGCAGCCTGCTGGCCGCGCGCTCCATGCGCGATCTGGTGCGCGCCTCGGGCGGCCTGTACGACCCGCCCAAGCGCTTTCGCAACTGGTAATTCCCGACCTTTTACTTGCAGCCTATTTGGAGTGCCCCTGCGCGCCGCCACCCTATGACCGACAACACCAGTATGGAGATGCTCCATTTTGAATTTGAGGGCGCGCACGCGCGCGCCGCATTTGCGCCGATTTTGGTCGGCGTGGTCGGCTCGGGCAACCTCGAAGTGCTGATCGAGCCAGCGGCGCATAGCCGCTGCCAGATCGACATCACCACCTCGGCCCGGGGCTTTGGCCCGATTTGGGAGGCGGTGGCGCGCGACTTTCACAGCCGCCATGGTCTGGCGGGCGTGGCTGTTTCCATCAACGACATGGGCGCCACGCCGGCCGTGGTCAGCCTGCGCTTGGACCAGGCCGCAGCCAGCTTGCCCGGAACACAGGACACCCAGCCATGAACCGCAGCTTTGCCGAATCCACCGCGCGCGAGCGCGTGCAGCACTTGTTTGATGCCGACAGCTTCCAGGAAATTTTGGGGCCTGGCGCGCGCATGGTCAGCCCGCATCTGGCTTTGCTGGGTGTGCCCTCGTCGTTTGACGACGGGGTGGTGGTGGGCCGCGCCCGCCTGGGCGGCCAGACGGTGCTGGTGGCCGCGCAAGAGGGCGCCTTCATGGGCGGCGGCGTGGGCGAGGTGCACGGCGCCAAACTGGTCGGATTGTTCCAGCGCGCGTTGACAGAAAAGTCTGCCGCCGTTGTGGTGCTGGCCGAGTCTGGTGGTGTGCGTTTGCACGAAGCCAATGCCGGTTTGATCGCGGTTTCTGAAGTCATGCGCGCTTTGCTGGACGTGCGCGCCGTGGGCATTCCGGTGCTGATGCTCATTGGCGGCGCCAACGGCTGCTTTGGCGGCATGGGCCTGATCGCCCGCTGTGCCGACGGCGTGGTGATGAGCGACATCGGGCGCCTGTCCATGTCCGGCCCCGAGGTGATCGAGTCGTCTTATGGCGTGGAAGAGTTTGACGCGCGCGACCGCGCTTTGGTGTGGCGCACCACCGGCGGCAAACACCGCTACCTGACGGGCGACTGCAACGTGCTGGTGGACGACGACATAGACGCCTTTCGGGCCGCTGCGCTGGCCGCGCTGCCCTGCCACCGCGCCCTGACGCTGGAGGCCATGGAGCAAGAGCACGCGCTGCTGGCCGACCGGCTGGTCCGTTTTGGCGAATGCACCGACGGCGCCCAAGTCTGGCAAGCCCTGGGTATTGCAAACCCGCTGGCTGTTCCCGAGCTCGACGCCCGTGGCGTGCGCGCCCTTCAAACCCACGAATCGGAAGTACCGGCATGAACTGGCAAAACCTGGTTAGCGCATTTTTTGGCGAAGCGCACACTGTGGTGCGTACCGGCGACTTGCTCAGCGGCAGCGGCACCGTGGGTGGCCAGACGGTCGCGGTGGTCGGTACCACCGACCACGCACCCATTGGGGTGGAGCTTGCCTTGGCGCAGGCGCGCTGCGTGCTCGATACGGTCAAGCATTTTCCGGGTCGGCCAATCTTGTTGCTGGTGGACACCCAAGGCCAGCGCCTGCGCTACCGCGACGAGATGCTGGGCATCAACCGCTACATGGCGCACCTGGGTTGCTGCATTGCGCTGGCGCGAGAGCGTGGCCACCGCGTGGTCGGGCTGGTCTATGACCAGGCGCTTTCTGGGGGCTTCATCACCTCCGGCCTGATGGCCGACGCCTGCTACGCCTTGCCCGACGCCGAAATCCGCGTCATGCGCCTGCCGGCCATGGCGCGTGTGACCAAGATCAGCGAAGAGCGGCTGCAGCAGCTGTCCGAGTCCAACCCGGTGTTTGCGCCGGGCGTGCAAAATTTTGTGGCCATGGGCGGCATCCACAGCCTGTGGCAGGGCGACTTGCAAGCGCAGTTGCTGACCGCCTTGGCTGCCGTTCCTCAGGGCGACGCCCGTGCGGTCGATGGTGCGTTGCGCGGCGGGCGCAAGCTTGCCGCTGCCGTGGCACAGCGCGTACGCACCGAAGCTGTTCCGGCCTGATTTGCGCCGGGAGCCGAATTGACCGACTTGCAGCGCAACACCCTGGTCTGGCTCACGCCGCAGGCCTGGCGCGTGGTGCACGACCAAGCGTGGGACGTTCCGGCCCAAGACCTGCTGCGCTACTGGCAAACCTGCCATTTGCCTTGGGTGGTGGCGCGCCAGCGCCCGGGCGTGGCGCCAGATGCCGTGTGCCTGGGCCTGCCGGCCCCACAGCATTGGGGCCGCCGGCGCCTGGGCACCGAGGTGGCCTTGGACGGCATTGCCAGACAGGGCCAGTTTCCTTTGTTGCACGAGGTTGCGCAGTCCAGCCTGTGGGGCATTACGGCAGCGCCCTGGTTGGCGCAAGGTGCCGGTCTGGCGGCGCAGGTGCGGGTGTTTGGCTCCTACGGCTGGCAGTTCATGACGGGCATGCCCTATGTCCGCCCCGGCTCGGACCTGGACCTGAGCGTGCACGTGGCCGACCTGCCCGCCGCCGTGCGCGCGCTGGAATGGCTGGCGCAGACGGGCGACACCGGGGATAAGGGCATTCATGGCAATGGGGGTAATGGGGGAGACGCCAAGCGCGATGCGCCCTTGTTGCCCCTGCGCGTGGACGGTGAAATCGTGTTTGCGCAGGGCCAGGCGCTGGCCTGGCGCGAAATGCTCCAGCTGCGCCAGGGCCGGGCGCGCCAAGCCCTGGTGAAAGACCGCCTCGACCTGCGCCTGTTGGACTGGCCCGGCGTAGTGGCGCTGGCCAAAGCAGCCGCGGAACCTTCGCTTTTGCCTGCGCCGGTGCAGCGCCTTGCGGCCTGAGCCTGAGCCCGCAAGCCATGCCCCAGTCACATCTGAACAGCCACTCGCCCCTCGTGGCGCACCACCTGGCCCGTGCGGCGGTGCGTGCCTTGTATGTCGAGGTGGCGCTCGAGCCCAAGCCCGGCTTGGTGTCCCTGCGCGACCGTGGCAGCCACGAGGACATGGACGCGTCCACCTTTGTGCGCAGCCTGTTTGCCCTGCGCCACTACTTTGGCCGCGCGGCGTTGGCGGGCGGGCAGGGTGTTGATCTGGTGGGCCTGCAAACCCTGGGGCTGGCCGCCGAGGCGCGCATGCTGGCCGCCACCCAGGGCGTCAACACCCATAAAGGGGCGATCTTTGGACTGGGCCTGTTGTGCGCGGCGGCGGGGCACCTTTGCGCCCAGGGCCAGGCGCTGCATGCGCCCGCCCTGCGCGCTGCCTTGCTGTCGGGCTGGGGCGAGGCATTGGGCGAGCGCGCCGCCCTGGTGCGCGCTGCACCACCGGTGACCAACGGCCAAAAAGCGGCGCGCGCCCACGGCCTGCGCAGCGCGCTGGAAGAGGCCGCGCTGGGCTTTCCTGCCGTATTTGATGTTGCTTTGCCCGCCCTGCAAACCGCGCTTTTGGCCGGTGTGGGCGAGCGCGCGGCGCGGGTACAGGCGCTGTTTGCGACCATGGCCGTGCTGGACGACACCAACCTGGTGCACCGTGGCGGCTTGGCCGGTTTGCACTGGATGCAGGCGCAAGCGCAAGGATTTTTGGCCGCAGGCGGCGTTGCCCAAGCGCATTGGCAGCAGCAGGCCCGCGCCTTGCACCGTGCCGCCGTGCAGCGCCGCCTGTCACCGGGCGGCAGTGCGGACGTGCTGGCCAGCGCCTGCTGGTTGGCGGCGCTGCAGCCTTCGGCAGCTGGCACGGCATCGGCGGTTGGCCATTTGAGGCCCGCGCCTGCACGCGCCCTGGCGCACCCCTAGCTCTGCGGCCATGGCCTACGTTCTTTTGTTTTCTGGCCAGGCCAACCAGCATGCAGACATGCTGCCGTGGCTGGAGTCTGCACCTTCGGCTGCACCAGTGCTGCGCCAGATGGAGGCGCACATTGGCAGCGATTGGCGCGCCGCGCTGGCCGATCCGCTGCGGCGCGCTGACAACGGTTTTGCCCAGGGGGTGATCACTGGCACCGCGCTGGCCGCCTGGGCGGCCTTGCAAGCGGCGGGGCTCGGTGCGCCACTGGCTGTGGCGGGTTACAGCGTGGGCGAACTCGCCGCCTTTGCCGCCGCCGGGGCTTTTTCGGCTGAATCAGCCATGGCGCTGGCGCAAGTGCGCGCACGCTGCATGGACCAGGCCGTGGCCGGTCTGGCAACAGGCTTGTTGTCGGTCACCGGCATGGCGCGCACCCGCGCCCAGGCCCTGTGCCCCGCGCTGGAATGCGCGATTGATCTGGGACCCGAACAGGCCGTGTTTGCAGGTCTGGACGCAGACTTGGACGCCGCTTTGCTGCGCTTGCAAGCCCAGGGCGCCCAATGCGCTCGGCTCGGTGTGCGGGTGGCCTCGCACTCGAGCTGGATGCGCCCGGCGCTGGCGCCATTTGACGCGGCGCTGGATGCCTTTGCGTGGAGCGCGCCTGTCTGCCCGCTGGCGCTCAATGCCACCGGCGGCATGGGCCGACAGCCGCAGGCGCTGCGCAGCGCGCTGGTCGCCCAAGTGGCGAGCACGGTGCAATGGGAGTCGTGCATGCAAGCGCTGGCGGAGCGCCAGCCGCATTGCGTGCTGGAAATTGGCGCGGGCGCAGCCCTGGCCCGGCTGTGGAACGCCCGCTATCCCGCGGTTCCTGCCCGCTCCATGGACGAGTTCAAGGACCTGCAAGGCGTCTTGGACTGGCTGCACCGGAACGCTGCTGCGGACTGAATTGTCTTACGGGTGTTAGAGCGAACCCGGCGCGCCACAGGGGCTGAGGCGAATGCTACTGCAGCGGCCGGTCCAGCGCCAGCGCGTTGGCCTCGGCGGCGCAGTCGCGGTTGGGTTGGCTGCCTTGGGCGCGCGCCTGGGCAATCTCGGCGCGGGCGGCGCCCAGTTGCGCCAGAAAGTCGGTGTTGCTATGCAGCTTGGCCACGGCGGCGCTGGCCATGAGTTGGCCGGCATCAATATCGCTTTTCCAGTGCACGGCGCAGACGGCGCGGCTGTGGCCAAAGGCGGTGGCGCGTTCCAACAGTGCTTGGCTGCGCTCGGGCGCCAGCTCGGTCAGGATGAGGCCCCAGGCCCAGCCCACGGCGGCGTGGCCGCTGGGGTAGGAGCCGTCGCGCGTCAGGGCCGCTTCATCGGCGGGTGAGCAACTGGCCTGCGCCAATTTGACAAAGGGGCGCACCGCCTGGTACTTGTCCTTGGCCGCGTAGGTGGACAGACCGGCGTCGGCCAGGCTGCGGCGCAGCAGCATGGTCAGGTGCGGTGTGGCATCTTGCGAGATGGAAACACCCAGCGCACAAGAAAAAGTGGACGCCACCGCCGGAAACTTGAGCACCGCGTCTTGCGCTGCCAGTTCCCACCGCAGGCCGCTGCGCTGGCCCTGGAGCTGCTGGTGAAAGGCCAGGTCTGAGGCCGCCGCCGCCGAGCCACTCACGGGCGGCGCGGGCAGCAGTTGCAGGCTGTTGGGCAAGTCTTTGCGCGGCAAGTAGCCAATCAGGTAGCCGCTACCTGCGCGCAGCTCAGGAATCTTGGCGGGGTCGGTGGACGGCAGCGTGGGCGCGGCGGCGTCGGGCATGGTTTGGGCGTGCGCCAGGCTGCAGGCCAGGCTGGCAGCCAGCAGGGCACGAAGAATCAAGCTTGGGCAATGCATGGGGTATAGGTTCCTGCGCCGCAGCGCCAAAACTGAGCATTATCCGAACCTGGGCAGGTTTGGATAGATAGGTTTACCATACTGTATTTATAAACAGTAAAAATAACAGAACCCCTCTTATCCATTGGGATAGCGCTGGTTTTTCTGTTGAATTCGTATGGAAACCCTGCCCTTACTGCCTGCCGCTGCGCCGCAGCAGGCCCCGCCACCGCCAGATTACGCTGAGCTGCATTGTTTGTCGGCGTTTAGCTTTCAGCGTGGCGCCTCGCTTCCCGAAGAGCTGGTGCAGCGCGCCCATGCCTTGGGCTATGCGGCGCTGGCGCTGACCGACGAGTGTTCGGTGGCTGGCATGGTGCGCGCGCACCTGGAGGCCAAGCGCTTGGGCCTGCATTTGATGCCAGGCGCCGAGTTTGGTGTGGCCCCGCCTGTGGGCGGATCGCACGGCGCCAAGGGCGGCGGCGCGCCAGAGGTGCTGTTTCGTTTCGTCGCCCTGGCGCACGATTTGCAGGGCTGGGGCAATCTGTGCGAGTTCATCACCAGCGCGCGCCGCGCCGCGCCCAAGGGGGAATACGCGTTGCGCTGGCAGCCGCAGCCTGGGGGCGGCTTTGCGGCCTGGCCCGCGCTTGATGACAACGAAATCATCTTGCTGCTGCCGCCCAGCTTGTCCATAGAGCAAGCCTGCGCCATTGCCGCATCTGCCAAGGCGCGTTATGGCGCGGCAGTCTGGCTGGGGATGGCGCGCAGCCTGGGCGTGCAAGACGCGCTGCACACCTTGCGCCTGCAGCAGATTGCGCATTTCACCGGCGTGCCGTTGGTGGCCACTGGCGGCGTGCGCATGCACCTGCGCTCGCGCAAACCCTTGCACGACGTGCTGAGCGCCGTGCGCCTGGTGCTGCCGGTAGCGCAATGCGGGCGCGGCCTGCAGCCCAATGCCGAGCGCCATTTGCGCAGCCGCGCGCGCCTGGGCGCCTTGTTTGATGCGGCGCCCTTGGCCCACACGCTAGAGATTGCCCGGCGCTGCAACTTTTCGCTCGACAGCTTGCGCTACCACTACCCGCTTGAGGCCGTGCTACCAGGCCACACCCCGGCGCAAACCCTGCGCCAGTACACGCAAGAAGGCGCGCTCGTGCGCTACCCCGGCGGCATGCCCGAGAGCGTGCG
>CANGHQ010000059.1 GCA_947453585.1 Burkholderiales bacterium
GGAGAAGACCCCAATGGAGCCGGTGATGGTGGCCGGGTCGGCCACCATGGCGTCGCTGGCCATGGAAATCCAATACCCCCCCGAGGCCGCCACATCGCCCATGGACACCACCACCGGCTTGCCCTGGGCGCGCGCCAAGCGCAACTGGTCGCGCACCAGCTCTGAGCCCAACACGCTTCCGCCGGGCGAGTTCACGCGCAGCACAATGGCTTTGACCTCTTCGTCTTGCGTGGCCTGGCGCACCAGATCGGCGGTAGACAAGCCGCCGACTTTGCCCGCAGGCGCACGGCCATCGCTGATTTCGCCCTGAGCCACGATGACTGCGATGTGCTCACCCGTGACCGGCTGGCTTTGCGACTGCAAATAGTCCTTGAAACCGATCTGGCGGAAGGACTTGTGCTCGTCGTCCTCCTCCACCTCCTTCTTCAACACCTCGCCCAGCGACTCATAGGTTTGCAACCGGTCCACCCAGCGCCAGTCTTTGGCCAATTGCGCCGCATCGCCTTGGGCCAATTGCAAGGCGCCGGGCAGTGTGTTGATGTTTTTCGCAATGCTGCCCACGGGCAATTTACGCGCACCCTCAACACCTGCGGTGTACAGCGCCCACAGCGCGTCCAGCACATAGGCCTCGGCCCGCAGCGCAGAACTCGACGGCGCGTTCAGCACAAAGGGCTCGCCGGCCGATTTGTATTGGCCCACGCGGATCAGATTGGCCTGGATGCCCAGCTTGTCCAAGGCCTCCTTGTAGTAATTGCGCTGGCTGCCCAGGCCCTCAATAAACACCGCGCCCAAGGGATGCAGTACCACCTCATTGGCGTGGGCGGCGAGGTAGTACTGGCGCTGGTCGTAGGCGGCAGACCAGGCGAGCACCGGCTTGCCCGAGGTCTTGAACCGGTCTACGGCAGCAGCAGCCTCGCGCAAGGACACCAGCCCACCGCCCTTGAAGTCGTCGAGCTTAAGCAGCACGCGCTCGATGCGCTTGTCTTTGGCAGCCATATCGAGCACCTGCACCAGGTCACGCAGTCGCACGGACTCCTTCGGTTCACCCTGCAATTGCCCCATCACCTGGTCGCGCAAACCACCCTCAGATTCTTCAACCAGCGTGCCTTGCAAGGCCAGCACCAGCACCGAGTGGGATTCCACTTTGACCTTGCCGGCAAAAAACACCCACCAGACCATGACCACGACATAAAACAAGACGGTAAACACCAGCAAAACGCGCAGGCCTTGCAATGTCCAGCCGGACACCTTGGTGAAACCTCGGCCAGTGGCCTGGTAGGCCAACTTGAGTTGATGGAACACGGCGAACACTCCCTGCATCTGGTTTTATAGAACAGCGCACCGCACGCACTACCCATCGCGGTTCACGCATTTTTCACAGTACTTACATGCAAACGTCATTGTGCGTTCATAGCATGGGACCCATCTGTGGTCTTTCTTAGGAAAATCACTTTCTTTGCACCCAAATGGCGTGACCACGTGCACACCTTGCAATTCAGGAAACCCTTTTGTCCAGAAATCCCACCCTTCAAGCGAACCTGCCCACTGCAAAAACCCATACCTGGCGTCATCGCCTGGTCGCCCTTGCGGCCCGCGCCTTTTCATCGGTGTGTCAGCTGCTGGTGCCCGTCATGCCGTTCGTTATGGCAGTGCTTCTGATGGATCGGCGTTTTCTGGCCGACTACCGGGCCCAGTGCGCCAAGTTCAAAATTCACTTTCAGGCGCTCAGCCAGGGGCCGGTGGCGCACTATTTCAATGACGTTTTCTTGCGCTTCAAACAGGTACCGGTCACGGTGTACGGCGAATGCGTGCAGTGCGGCAACTGCTGCCTGAACCGGCAATGCGCATTTTTGAAGCCTGTAGACGGCGACAAATTCCAGTGCGGCATTTACGGCAGCTACCTGCGTCGCTTTTCCAACTGCGGCTCGTTTCCCCTGCATGCGCAAGACATCGAGCGCTACCAGTGCCCCAGTTATTTCGTCGAAGGTGATCCGCGTGTGCGCTGGATCAAGGCGGTCAAATAAACGACATGCGCGCTGTTTGGCGCTAAACCACTCGCACCGCCCTAGGCAACTTGAATCAGCCAGGAGCTGGTTACAGGCGCACCCTGTTCCAGCAATATTTTGCGAAACACAGACTCAGTCTTTTCCACCACCTTGGGCCAGCCCAAGGCGTGGGCGGTCTGCCAGGCTTGCTGGCCGATGGCGCGCATGTGGCCGGGGTCTTGCAAGAGCACCTGGGCTGCGGCGGCAAATCCGAGGTCATCTGAAGGGTTAGCAAGCATGCCGTTCACGCCCGACTCAATCAACTCCCCGGCGGCCGCGTGCCTGAACGCTACCACCGCCAGGCCAGAGGCCATGGCCTCAATTGTGACGTTGCCAAAAGTCTCTGTCTTGCTGGCAAACATGAACATATCGGCGCTGGCGTAGTGCTGCGCCAGGTCTTGGCCCACCCGAAAGCCAGCAAAAATGATGTCGGGGTGCTTTTGCTGCAACTCGTTGCGCATGGGGCCGTCGCCCACCAGCACCAGCTTGATGTCGGGGTGCTGCAGTTTGAGCGCGCGGTAGCTGTCAATCACGGCGCCCAGGTTTTTTTCCACTGCGAGGCGGCCCACATAAATCATCACCCGGTCTTGCTCTGCGGCGCCCCAGCTGCTGCGCAGTTGCGGCTGGCGCTGCGCTGGCGAAAACAGCCCGGTGTCAATGCCGCGCGGCACCACGGACAAGCGTTTGAAACCGCTGACCGCCAACTCGCCTTCCAAGGCCGCCGTCGGCACCATGGTGGCGTGCGCCGCGTTATGGAACTTTTTCATGTAGGCCAGAATGGCGCCGCGCAACCAGCCAATGCCGTAGTGCTGGCTATACGCGTGGAAATTGGTCCGAAAGTCGGTGCTGATGGGCAGCTTGAGCTTGCGCGCCACTTGCAGCGCCGACCAGCCCAAAGGCCCTTCGGTGGCGATGTGCACGATGTCGGGCCGCTGGCGGGTCCACAGCCGCAGCAGTTCGCGCTTGGCCGGCAGCCCCAGGCGCAACTGGCGGTAAAACGGAATGGGCAGGCCCCGCACCAGCAGCTCTTGGTAGCTGCTATTGACCAAGGCCACGTCCACGCCGGGCTGGCGCGGGCGCACCAGCCAGATCACATGGCCACGGGCCTGCAGGCCTTGCACGATCTTGGCCAGGGTGTGGGCCACGCCGTTGATGTCGGGCGGATAGGTCTCGGTGACTACCGCGATGTTCAGCGCGGCTTGGGTGTTGCTGATGCGCTCGACCTGAATCTGGGCTTCGGTATTCATGGACGCACTTTGCCGCTGCTTTGCGACCCTTTGATGAAGGCTCAGTGACATCCACATGACAACCCAACTTCCTGGGAAAGTTGCCACGCGCTGTCATTAAATTTTCATGCAAAACGGTGACATTTCTATGCCAAGGAGTGCGGGCGTTGCGGCCCGGCCTTGCCCTTTTCAACCAGGAGATTCCATGCAATCGTTTTTTCAACTCGTCAACGTTCAGCGCTGGGATGACCACCGCTACTACCACCACAGCCGCATCAACCAGTTCCTGCACCTGATCAGCGCCATGTCGTTTTTGGTGGCCTATGTGTTTCTTTTTATTGACCCGGTGGTGTCGGCCCTGATTGCTTGGCTGGTGTCCATGAGCACGCGCCAGATCGGCCATTTCTTCTTCGAGCCCAAGGGTTTTGACGACGTAAACCAAGCCACGCACGAACACAAAGAAGAAATCAAGGTCGGCTACAACCTCAACCGAAAAATCGTCCTCTTAAGCATCTGCGCCGCCATTCCGGTGCTGGCCTTCTGGATGCCCCAGTACCTGCAATGGGCAGTACCCCAAGCCTATGAAGACACGCCCATGCGCATGACCGCCATGGCTTGGCTTATTCTGGGAGCCGCTGGCCTGGGATTTCGCGTGTTGCAGCTTTGGAAGCAAGACAGCCTGATGGCGGGGCTGGCCTGGGGATTCAAGATCATCACCGACCCCTTGCACGACATCAAGATGTACTACAAGTCGCCCATGTATTTGCTCCAGGGCCAGTGGCTAGACCCGATGGACCACGTCAAGGGCGCGCACTACTAACGAATAGCGAACTTCGCTGCCAGCATTTCTCTCAAGACCTGGCGGCGAATGTTTTTGCCGGTCTGCGCCTCAGGCACCCACCACCAGCCGTCGGCCTGCATGGCCTGGGTAGCCAGAACAAAGCGCTGGCAAAAATCTTCAAACGCCGCATCATCAAAGTTGAAACTGAAACTCATGCGGCCTGTTCCCACCCAACTCAGGGCAATTCCTTGCGCACGCAAATAGTATTGCAGCAGCCAGTTGTAGCGGCTGGGCACGTCGTACAACACAGACCACACGGTTTCCATGCCCGCCACGCGCACCGGCACCTGGGCGGCGCGCAACTTGGCATTAAGCAAAGCTTGGCGCTCGCTCCAGGTCTGAGAGGCTGCCGCGTACAAGGCCTGAACCTCTGGCTTGTCCAGCGACTGCAGGAACACGTTCATGGCGCACATCACATACGGGTGGGCGTTGAACGTGCCACGGGCAAAGCAGATGTCACCGGGCTTGTCGTCTTGGAAGCGCTTCATCCATTGGGATTTTCCGCAGATGACACCCACCGGCAAGCCGCCTCCCAGGGTCTTGCCATAGGTCACCAAGTCAGCCTTCACGCCAAAGTATTCCTGCGCGCCACCGGGTGCCAGGCGGAAGCCCAAAAACACCTCGTCCAAAATCAGCGCAATGCCTTTGGCGGTACACACAGCGCGCAGTTCGGCCAGCCAAGCGGTGTAGGCCGCGCGGTCGAAGGCCACGTGGCGGGTACCGTCGATCAGCGTGGAGTCGGTAGGTGCCGCGCGGTTGGGGTGCATGGCTTGCAAGGGGTTGATCAGCACGCAGGCAATGTCGGTGCGGTTGCGCAAGACCCGCAGCGTGTTGGCGTGCATCTCGTTGAGCGTCAGCGTGTCTTTGGAGGGCGGCATGGGGTTGCCGGGGCCGGGCTGCACATCGTCCCACCAGCCATGGTAGGCGCCGGTAAATCGCACTATTTTGGGCCTGCGCGTGTGGTAGCGCGCCAGGCGCACGGCCTGCATCACTGCCTCGGTGCCCGACATATGGAAGGACACCTCGTCCATGCCCGAAATCTTGCACAGGCGCTGCACGTTGTCCAGCACGCTGGGATGGTAAGAGCCCAGCACCAGGCCCAGGGGCTGCGCCATGGCGGCGCCCTCGGCCATGCTGGCTTTGTAAAAGTCCGAGCCAAACAGGTTGACGCCATAGGAGCCGGTGACGTCAATAAAGCGCTTGCCGTCCAAGTCGGTCAGCCACACGCCGCTGCTCTCGCGCCAGAAGCTGCCAAGCTTGACGTACTGGGCCAGCAACTCCCTGAACTGGTAAGGCACGCGGTACTGGCTGATGAGTTGCAGGTCCGAGAGCATGGGCCGCACAGCGTCGCTTTGCGCCAGGGTTTGCGGGCTTTGGTCTTTCAGGCTGCTGCCAAGCTGCGCCAAGGCAAGGCGGCGGCGTTGCTCTACCGCCAGTGGTGCGCCATCGATCGCAAACCATGTTTTGTCGGGATAAGCGTAGTTGGGAATCAGTTTGGACACCCGCTTGGCCATGCGCAGGTGGCCGCCCAAGGATGGGTATTTGGCCACCGACAGTTGCAGCCGTTGCCACGCCTTGGGAAGGGCCAGGTAGCCCAGCGAGGCCACGCCAGCCCAAACCGCTGCCGACATGAATGTTTCAGAACCGTCCATAACTTCAACTCCTTAGTAAAGCCTTGTTTGTATGACTTCAAGGTTAAAAAATGATGACTATCAAAAAAGCACTGCACGCCATCGGCGCCAACGAAGACCTGAACTTTTTGCTGACCAACCGCATTCCTCGCCTGGCGCTGACGCGCTTTATGGGGTGGTTTAGCCAACGCACCAACCCTTGGGTGCGCGACCTGTCCATAGGCGCATGGAAGCTGTTTGCCGATCTGGATTTGTCCGAGGCCAAGAAACAGCGCTTTGACAGCATGCACGACTGCTTTATCCGTGAGCTCAAACCCGGCGCCCGCACGGTGGACGCCGACCCGCGCACGATGGTGAGCCCCTGCGACGGCATCGTGGGAGCCATGGGCCGAGTCGAGGGTGATCGGGTCTACCAAGCCAAGGGCTTTCCGTACACCCTGACCGATTTGCTGGGCCCGCTGGGCGCCAACAGCCCCTGGCAAGACGGTGTGTTTGTGACCATTCGCATCACCTCGTCCATGTACCACCGCTTTCATGCGCCCACTGACCTGCGCCTGCACGATGTGGACTACTTCGCCGGTGACACCTGGAACGTGAACCCGGTGGCGCTCAAGCGGGTGGAAAAACTGTTTTGCAAAAACGAGCGGGCGCTGCTGCAAGTGGAAGTGGGCGCCGAGCACTACCCCGTGGCACTGGTGCCGGTGGCAGCTGTGCTGGTGGCCAGCATCCGGCTGCACGCACTCAAGGACTTGCTGGATTCGCGCTACGAGGGGCCCGGCCATATTGACTGCGACGCCAGCTACCGCAAAGGAGAAGAGATGGGCTGGTTCCAACATGGTTCCACCATCTTGGTGTTTGCGCCCAAGGGCTTTGATTTTGCGCCGGGCATTGCAGAGGGAACGCCCCTGCGCATGGGTCAGGCGCTGCTAAAACTGCCTGCAGAGACACCGGCCACCTGAACCGAAGAAGCATCGGCGGAGACGCCGATGCGCGCTTGCGCCCAAGCGGGCTAAGCGACTTCGGCGGTTTTTGCGGCCACAGCGCCCGATGCGACTGGCACAGCCTCTGGCACGCGCACCAAGGAACTGGGCAGGGGCAAAAAGTCCAGCACCTGGTCCCAGTAAATCAGCTCGAGGCGACCGTCCACGTGCTCTACTAGGGCGGAACGGCTTTCCACCCAGTCGCCATCGTTGCAATACAGAATGCCGTCGATCATGCGGATTTCTGCGCGGTGGATATGGCCGCACACCACGCCCTGGTAGCCACGCTTGTGCGCCTCATGGGCCAGGGCTTTTTCAAAGTCGGCAATGAAGTTCAGCGCCTTTTTGACCTTGCTTTTAAGAAAGGCCGACAAAGACCAATACCGTAAGCCCATGCGCGCGCGCACCCGGTTGAGATGGCGGTTCAAGCGCAGGGCCAGCTCGTACAAATTGTCGCCCACATAGGCCAGCCACTTGGCGTACTTAACAACAGCATCAAAGTAGTCGCCATGGATTAGCAGCAGCTTGCGTCCATCAAGCAAGGTGTGGCTCGCCTCTTCGGTGACTTCGATGCCACCAAAGTGGTGGCCCACAAAGCCGCGTGCAAACTCGTCGTGGTTGCCTGGGATGTAGACCACATGGCAGCCCTTGCGCGCCCGGCGCAGCAGCTTTTGCACCACGTCGTTGTGGGCTTGCGGCCAGTACCATTTGCGGCGCAACTGCCAGCCGTCAACGATGTCGCCCACCAAATAGAGGTAGTCGCTGGTGTGGGACTTCAGGAACTCGATCAGGGCCTCGGCCTGGCAGCCGGGCGTGCCCAGGTGCAGGTCTGAAATAAATACGGCTCGGTAATGCATCCGGTCCTCGTTGATACAGATTGGTGGGGCTCACCCAAGGATCGGGAAGCCTCCGTTCGACCGGCTTGTAGCGTATTCAATTTGTATGACTGAATGATGAAAACATCGCGCCGCAACAGCAGGCGCGCAAGCGGTTCAAATCGGTTCGGTGAGCCGCAGGCCGGTGCTGATCTGCAGCATCTCGCACAACCGTTGCGCCGTCGTTTCCAGCGCGTCCGCGTTGACAATGTGCAGATCCCCCGGCGCTGCGGCCACACCGGCGGATTGCGAGCGTTGTATGCGCGCCTCCATATCTTCCGCCGTTTCTCGCTGGCGCGCGGCCAGTCGCGCGCGCACCACGGCCTCGGGTGCGCTCACGTGCAGCGCGGTCATGCCCGGGAAAAGCACACGTGCCTGCGCGGCGTAGGCACGCGAACCATTCACCATCACCCAGCCACTTCGACCCGCAATTTCTTCGTGGCGCACGCCGTAGTGCAAGTCGTGCGCCTGCCAGTGCAAGGCAAAAGCACCTGCCTGCAGCAACTGCGCAAATGCATCGAAACCCACCGCCTCGTGGTTTTCGTTGGAGTTGTCTAGGCTGCGCGTGACCGTACGCCGTGCGAAGTGCAAAGCGGGTGGAGCTGGCAAGCTCTGCACATGCGCGCGCAGCCAGTTGAGCAAACTGTCCTTGCCCACGCCCGAGGGGCCCATGACGTAGATCAGCGCGGCGCTCATGGTGCAAACCCAAAACGCTCAACCCACCGAAGGTCCGTCCCTGGCGCGTCTTCGGCAAACCACGACACCGCATCAATCTGCAGGCCCTCAGACA
>CANGHQ010000060.1 GCA_947453585.1 Burkholderiales bacterium
CTCGGCCTACGCGTCTGAGATTGACGACATGACCTTCGATTCCGAGGGAAAAAACATACTGCGCCAGCGCCTGGCCGCCCGCCGTAAAGAGCTGCCCTTTTTGCGCCAGATGATGGAACTGAGCCCGGAGATGGTGTCCGTGGTGTTTCACCAGGGCTTTCGCTTTAAAAACCCGGCGCTCATCGAGCACGTGCTCAGCCTGGAGTCTGACGAATTCCCCGCCTGGGACACGCTGAGCGACGCCATCGTGCTCGAACCCTGGGCCCAGCAACTGGCCGACGAGTTGTGCAAAGAGCCCATGGGCGAATGGCTGCTGACGGTGGCCGCCGGCCTGGAATACCTATTTGCAAAGCCTGAGCGCGCCAGCGCCAAGGACCCTGGCGACGAAGAAGATGAAGACAGCGACAAAGACGCCGACAGAAGCATGGACGGCAACAACGACATGGACGACGAAGAAGAAAAAGACGCCCGCGCCCGCGAAGAAGCCGGCCAGGACTGGATGGTCGAACAAGGCTTTGACCGCAAAGACTGACGCCCGCCCCGCCGCACGCTAACCCCAAGGAACACTGCATGAACCACCTCGCCCTGATTGCCAAAACCCAAAGCCTGATTGCCGCTGGCGACATCGTGGGCGCCGAGTCCGCACTGGTTGAACTGGCGGACGCCGAGGGCGACAGCGCCCTCTTGGTGGTGCTGGAGCAATTGCCAGCCAAAGACATCTTGGCGGTGATGCGCGAATACGACGATTCCAAAGAATCCGTCATCAACCTGCTGGTCAGCCCGGCCCAGTTTGCCCGCGCGGTGGTCATTGAGAAGCAATACAAAGACCTGAGCCGCACGCATTTGCGCGGCATGGTGAACTCCGTTATTTTTCGCTCGGACGGCGACCCGGTGGCTTTTTTGACCGCGATTGGCGATTTGGAGGGAGGCAGCGAAGCGCTGGCCGACTACTTTGCCGAGCGCTGGAGCCGCGTAGAAGCCTTCGCCCGCACCGGCCACTTTGAAACGATGGAAGACGACGGCGACATGGTGTCCGAGGCCGAACTGTACGCCAACGCTTACGCCAAAGCGCGCCTAGACGAAGACGAAGTGGCCGACCAGGACTGGATGCAAATGGCCTACATCCTGCGCTACCAGTTGCCCGACCTGTTCATTGAAATGCTGCTGGTGCTGCGCGCCAAAGCCCGCGCCCACGACCTGGGCCTGGGCGAAGAAGACGAACTGGAAGACGACGGCAAGGTCGAAACCGGCGACACCGACCGCGGCAAAGCCACCCCCGCCGCCCGCGAAGGGCTGGACGCAGACGAAGAATCGGCCATCTAAATCCCCACCGCGCACCACCCATGAAAGACGAAAACCAGAGCGCTCCGAGCGGCATGGCGCTGTTCGACGAGCGCCCCTTCTTTGAGAAAGCGCTGGCCCACGGCCTGCAGCACCGCATCATTGGCGACGACAAACTGGCCGCCATTCGCGCCGACGCACCCAAGGGCATGGTGCAAATTGCGCGCTACTTTGGCAGCGAGTTTTTGCGCCCCGAACTGGAAAAAGCCAAAGACCGCCTCGTCAACCTCATCAGCCTGAACCTGCAACACAGCAGCGGCGGCGACTTGCAGGTGGCAGCCCAAGCCCTGCGCGAGCATTCACTGCTGTCGCGTTCCAAGGGCGGCTCAGACCTGCTCAAGGCGCTGATCGTGATGCCGCAAAACACCCACTTTGGCATGTCTGATGCGCGCAGCTTCTCGGACGACCAGATTCCGGTGCTGGAACGCTGGACGCTCAAAAGCTACGCCGACTACCAGGCCGAATACGCCAAGCGCAAGCACGTGGCCGACGTGGTGGACGCCGCCATCTGGTGCGCTGCGCAGTACGAGCTCGACATTGACGCCCTACAAGAAGAAGGCAAAGACGCCGAAGCTGTGGTGCGCACCGCGCTGCTTCTGAACTTGACCAAGCGCACTGAAATGCCGGACTGGCCCGCCTTTAACCAGCTCATCGCCGCGCTGCGCAAAAAATATGCGGCGAGCGGCCAGTTGCCGCCGCTGGTCTTGCCCAAAGGCCTGCCCGCACCCTGGCAGCCTGCCGTTGAAGCTTTGCGCCAATCTGTGCTGGCCGACTGGCCGCGCATCATGGACGCCGCTGCCTCGCCCAAAAAGCTGTTTGACCAAACGCCCGCGTTTTTGGGCCGCTATTTCTGGTTGGACGACGGATTGGCCGAGGTGGACGAGTTCGAGCGCAGCGTGTCCGCCACCTGGGCCAAAACCACCGGTGGCCATGAGGACGAAGGCTCGCTGCTCACGCTCTTGCTGTGCGTGGCCGCAGGCAGCGCGCCCAAAACATTGCTTACCGAGAAGGCCGCCAGCGCCCTGGTCCGCAAAATCCGTAAATCCGGTTTGGACAGCGCCGCGGCCGTGGCCTTTGTGCAAAGCCACGCCCCGGCGCAGTTTCAGGCGGACTATGTGGACATGTGGAAGTCGTTTTTGGAAGAAGCCCTGCCCATCCTGCGCAGCGATGCGGACTATGCCTTGCACGACGCGCTGGCGCTTCTGCGGCGCGAGTGCGTGGTGGCGGCCTAAGCGTTATAGCAAGGCCGCAGCGCCCGATTAGCGCAAGTGCTTGAACATCTTGGCCTGAAAGCGCTCTGGAATGCTGGCGCGACGCGGACCCGGCACCAAGGTGGCCGTCTCGCCCGCTTGTATCGTGCCCGGCTTGTCTACCGCCAAGTAAAACCCGCACAAGCCCGTCTGCGCCATTTGCTTGGACGCTTGGTTAAAACCCATGGACGCATTGAACTTGAAGCAGGGCTCGCGCGGCTGGGTCACGCGCAGCGCGCAGTTGGCAAACTGCAACACATCGCCCACCCACACGTCGGTCTCTAGCAGGCCTTGCAGGGTCAGGTTTTCGCCCAGGGCGCCGGGTAGCAGCGCGTCGTCAATGCCGCCCAAACCCGCGTCCTCTCTGGCCTGGCGCCAGTAGGCGTAATGCTCGCTCGGGTAGGCGTAAACCGCCTTCTCAAGCCCGCCGTGTACCGACAAATCGGCCTGCTCATCCACTTCAAGCCCCAGCGCGCCCACGCGCACTGGCCCGCCCACTGCGGTCTTGTGCATGGCCGAAGGCACTAAGCGGTCGTTGATCATTACCCGGCGCACCTTGGCGGCTTGCACGCCCAATAAATGAAACTGCATTGTGGTTTCTCCTACAACTGGCGTGGCGCCAGGGCGCCGCTGCGGGCGGCGTATTTGGTCAGCGCATCGACTTTTTCCACCATCACGCTGGCGCTGCGCTGGCCGTAGACCTTGGCCTTGAGCCAGACGCATTCGGCCTCCAGCGCCGCCTCGTCGCCCAGGCGGGTGTGCCAGACGCGCAACTCGGCGTTCCAGCGGTAGGCGCGGGCTTTGAGCAAGTCTTTGGCGTCAAAAGGCGCGCCCGTGGCTTGCAGACGAAAAAACGGGGTTTGCGCACCGGCCAGCAAACTGGCCATGGCGTTGGTCTCGGGTGCCGTGGGCAAAGGCGCGGCCAGCACGGCGAGCAATGCGTGGCAATCCATCTCCGCGCGGTGGGCGTCGTAAAACAGGCCCAGGCCTTGGGCCAGCGCCTCGAGCTTGCTGGAGCTGCGGCCCTGCGCCTTCCAGTCCAAATCGGCAAACGAGCAAGCCCAGGCAAAGTTGCGAAACAGCGGCAGGCGCGCCTCGCAAAAGGGGCGGTCAAAGCCGGCGTTGTGGGCAATTACCACGTCCACGTCGCTCATCAGGGCGCCAATGCGCGCCTCGTCCAGGCGCTTGCCCGCCACGTCCGCGTCGGTGATGCCGGTAATGGCCATCGCCTCTTTGGGGATGGGCATGCCGGGGTCTTCCAGCTCGTCAAACACTTGCACGAGGCCGACCGGCAGGCCGGTCGCACGGTCCACGTCCACGCGCAGCAGGGCCAGCTCGATGATTTTGTCTTTGGCGTGGTCAAGGCCGGTGGTTTCGGTATCGAGCACCACCACGCGAACAATGTCTTGGCCGGCAGCGCTGGGCCACAGCAGGCGCGGCTGCAGGCGGCGCATCACGCGGTAGTCGGGGTGGGCTTCCAGGCTTTGGGCCCAGGCTTCGAGTCCTGTCGGGGCTACCGAAGGCGCTTCAACGGCGGGCGCTGGGGCTGCAGTTGCAGGCTCGGCTGAGGTCGCAGCGCTGGATTGCACTTCGGCAATAGCCAGTGTTTCAGCCACCGCATCGGGGGACGCGGAGATGGCCGCCAAGTCGGGTGTCACTTCCGGCACAGGTGCGGACACCGAATCTTGCGCCAGGATTACCTTGGGCGAGCGCGCGGCGCGCGCCTTCGGGGCGGCAGGCGGCAGGGGGAGTTCGGGGAAAAGCTCGGCGTTGGGGGAGTCAGAAATCAAAGCGGCCACCAGGCAATAGGTCAGACAGACAGGCATGCATGCGCCGCCCAAGAGCTTAGGATTATTGCCCCTATCATCGACCCCAAACCATGATTCAAGGACTAAAGCGCTCCATGCAGCTTCATATTTTGGTGGGCACGGTCCACGGCAACGCCACCGAGGTGGCCCAATCTCTGGCTTTTTGCGCGACCGATCTGGGTTTTGACGCCCAAGTGCGGCCCATGGACGGCCTGACGATTGATGTGTTTGCGCAAGACGCCGTGTTTTTGCTGGTCTGCTCCACCACCGGCAGCGGCGACGTGCCCGACAACGCGCAATCCCTGTACCAAAGCCTAGACCTGCAACCCCGCTACCTGGTCAGCACCCGCTACGGCCTGGTCGCGCTGGGTGACAGCAGCTACGGCGACAGCTTTTGTGGCGGCGGCAAGGCTTTTGACGCCCGCCTGCAAGAACTGGGCGCCCAGCGCATTGGCGCTATCGGCGAAATCGACGCCATGCAAGCCGACGATGCGCCCACGCAAGCCCTGGCCTGGTGGACGCAGTGGGTGACGCAGTTGCCCGCGCGCCAGACGGCCTAAGCCCGCGACCCAAAACAATTCATCACGCGCGCGCGACACACACCTTTTGGTGTGCTGGCGCCCTTCCCTTCAACCCAACCGCTCTCACCACCATGACCACAACGCCCGCCCCCGCCGCCAAACCCCTGCGCCCCCTCAAGGGCGTGCGAATCGTCAGCCTGGCCCTCAATCTGCCAGGCCCCGCTGCGCTCATGCGCCTGCAAGCCATGGGCGCGACCTGCGTCAAGTTGGAACCTCCAGCCCCGGCTGCAGCACCCGCTGGCAGCTCGGGCGACCCCATGGGCCTGTACAACCCGACCGCCTATGCCACCTTGCACCAGGGCATCAAAACCCGCAGCGCCGACCTGAAAACCGCCGCCGGGCAAAAAGTATTGCATAGCGCGCTGGCCAAAGCCAATGTGTTGATTACCTCTTTCCGGCCCTCGGCGCTCAAAAAATTGGGCATTGACTGGGCCACGTTGCGCCACCTGTACCCCGCCTTGTGCCTGCTGGAAATTGTGGGCGCCCCTGACGCGCGCGCCGAAGAGCCCGGCCACGACCTGACCTATCTGGCCGAAGCCGGCTTGGTGCAGGGGATGGACTTGCCGCCCTCGCTATATGCCGACATGGGCGGCTCGCTCATGGCCAGCGAAGCGGTGTTGCAAGCGCGCCTGGCGCAGCTCAAAACCGGCAAAGGCGTGCGCCTGCAAGTGGCCTTGTCAGACGCGGCCCACTACCTGGCCTTACCGCGCACCTGGGGCCTGACCACGCCCGGCGCTGCGGTGGGCGGCGGCCATGCGGGCTACCGCGTCTATGCCTGCAAGAACGGGCGGGTGGCGGTGGCAGCGCTCGAACCCCACTTTGCCAAATCGCTGTGCCTGCAAGCCGGGGTGGCGGAGTCTGGTGTCAAGTCCATGATGTCTGCGGCCACGCACGCGGCCGTTGCCACTTGGGCGGCTAGCAAAACCCGCGCGCAACTCGACGCGCTGGGCGCAAAGCACGATATTCCGCTGTACACGCTGGCGCGGTAATCACCAGCGCGGCAATCACCAACGCAGTGTTGAGACGCGTCTCTTGCCGCGCATCTGAGGCGCAAGAGCCTTAGGAAAAGCGACGTACGCGCGGTTTGTCGCCGCTGTAGCTCAGCAAAGCAGGTTGGTGCAGCGCGCCTGAGAGCTGCTGCGCCAGTTCGCTGAGCATTAGCTCGGTCACGTCCACCATGGGCAGGCGCGCCGGGTTGTCCAGGCTGACCCATTGCAGGTCTGACAGCTCGCCGTCACCGGCCAATTCCCCCACAAATGACGCCGCTGGCGCCGCAAAAAACCGCGCATGAAAGCGCATGCGGCTGTTGGTGGGCGTGATGGCGCGCCCCAAAAAGCGCAGCGCTGACAAATCCGGCAAGGCACTGGGGTCGGTTCCGGCATCGGCACCTACACGCAGATTGGCGAGCACACTGGCACGCAATTGCAGTCCAGTTTCTTCGTGCACCTCGCGCACCGCCGCACAGGCCAAAGCACGGGCCAGGGACGGATTTCCATCCAAACCGGGTGACAAGGAAAAGGGGTGGGCGCCCAGGCGCGCCGACACCATGCGGTCGCGCGGCTCGAGCACGCCGCCCGGAAAAACATACACACCCGGCACAAAGCGGGCGCGTGATCCGCGGCGACCCATCAGCACTTCCAGGCCCTGTGCCTGCGCACGCCAGATCAGCAGGCTGGCCGCGTCACGGGGCCGCGCGGGCCGGCTGGCCAGGGTGGACTGGGGCATTTCAGCGAATTGGCACCACAGCGCAAAAGCGCTGGTTTAACGGGCCGCGCCAGGCTTGGCCTTGCGCAGACTTGGCGCGGCACCCGTTACACGCGGCGGCAGGCCGGTGTGCTGGGTCAGCATGCGGCCTTTTTGGGGTGCGGCGCTGGCTTTGCCAGCAACTTTTGCCCCCACGGCCTTGCCCGCCAACTTACCGGCTAGCGGCACCGTCTTGCCCACCGGCGTGCTGTTTTTCTTGCGCGCAGATTGGTAAGCACCATCGCCCAGGGGCTGGAAGGTGGGAATCAAATGGTGTTTGCCATTGCCCACCAGGTCGGCGCGGCCCATGGCTTTGAGCGCATCACGCAAGAGCGGCCAATTGTTGGGATCGTGGTAGCGCAAAAAGGCCTTGTGCAGGCGTCGGCGCTTTTCGCCGCGCACCACGTCCACGGTTTCCTCGTCGCTCTCGGCGGCGCGGTGGATTTTGCGCAAGGTGTTGCGCCCGCTGTGGTACATGGCCGTGGCCGTGGCCATGGGGCTGGGGTAAAAGGTTTGCACCTGGTCGGCGCGAAAGCTGTTTTTCTTCAGCCACACCGCCAGGTTCATCATGTCTTCATCGGTCGTACCCGGATGGGCGGCGATGAAGTAAGGAATCAAAAACTGCTTTTTACCCGCCTCAGCGCTGAACTTGTCAAACAGGGTTTTGAACTTGTCATACGAGCCAATACCCGGCTTCATCATCTTGGACAGCGGGCCGGCTTCGGTGTGCTCAGGCGCGATCTTGAGGTAGCCACCCACATGGTGCTGCACCAGCTCTTTGATGTACTCGGGGCTTTTGACGGCCAGGTCGTAGCGCAGGCCCGAGCCAATCAAAATCTTCTTGATGCCCTTGAGCGCGCGGCCCCGGCGGTACATCTTGATGAGCGGGCCGTGGTCGGTGGTCAGGTTTTGGCAGATGCCGGGGTAGACGCAGCTGGGTTTGCGACAGGCCGCTTCAATCTCGGGGCTGCGGCAGCCCAGACGGTACATATTGGCCGTGGGGCCGCCCAGGTCAGAAATGGTGCCGGTAAAGCCTTTGACCTTGTCGCGGATGTCTTCAATCTCTTTGATGACCGAGTCTTCCGAGCGGCTTTGGATGATGCGGCCCTCGTGCTCGGTGATCGAGCAAAAAGTGCAACCCCCAAAGCAGCCGCGCATGATGTTGATGCTAAAGCGGATCATTTCCCAGGCCGGGATCTTGGTGGCGCCGTCGTGGCTGCCGGCCTCATCAGCGTAACTGGGGTGCGGGCTGCGCGCATAGGGCAGGTCAAACACCATGTCCATCTCGGCCGTGGTGAGCGGAATGGGCGGGGCAGTGATCCAGACGTCGCGGGCGGTTACGCCTTCGCCGTGGGCCTGCACCAGCGCGCGGGCGTTGCCGGGGTTGGTCTCAAGATGCAGCACGCGGTTGGCGTGGGCGTAGAGCACGGGGTCGGCCTTGACTTGCTCGAAACTGGGCAGGCGGATGACGCTGCGGTCACGCGGGGCGACTTTGATTGTTCCCTTGCCGTAGAGGGCTGGATTGGGCATGAAGGTCAGGGGCTGGATGGTGAACTGGCCCCCATCCCTACCTTCCCCCAGAGGGGGAAGGGGTAACTTCCCAGCTCCCTCC
>CANGHQ010000061.1 GCA_947453585.1 Burkholderiales bacterium
CATTCGTAATCTGCCCCAGCGAGCAGACGCGCACCGCGTCCATCAGCACTTCAAAGACGTTGTCGTTGGCAATCACCGCTTGTTGCAGGCGGGCCAGCATGGCGGGGGACTCGGTGGCGTGGCGGGCGTGGAAAGCGTGCAGGCGCTCTAGCTGGCTGGCTTTTTCGGCGTCGGTGCTGCGCGCCAACTCCAACTTGTCCATCACCTGGTCACCATGTGGGTTGCGGAAGGTGTTGACGCCAATGATCGGCAGCTCGCCGGTGTGCTTGAGCATCTCATACGTCATGGATTCGTCTTGGATCTTGCCGCGCTGGTAGCCGGTCTCCATGGCCCCGAGCACGCCGCCGCGCTCGGCAATTTTCTCGAACTCGGCGAGCACCGCTTCTTCGAGTAGCTCGGTGAGCTCTTCGATGATGAAGGCGCCTTGGCCGGGGTTCTCGTTTTTGGCCAGACCCCATTCGCGGTTGATGATGAGCTGGATCGCCATGGCGCGGCGCACCGATTCTTCGGTCGGCGTGGTGATGGCTTCGTCAAACGCGTTGGTGTGCAGGCTGTTGCAGTTGTCGTAAATCGCAATCAGCGCTTGCAACGTGGTGCGGATGTCGTTGAACTGGATCTCTTGCGCGTGCAGGCTGCGCCCGCTGGTCTGAATGTGGTATTTCAGCTTTTGGCTGCGCTCGTTGGCACCGTATTTTTCTTTCATGGCCACAGCCCAGATGCGGCGCGCCACGCGGCCCATCACGGTGTATTCCGGGTCCATACCGTTGCTGAAGAAGAAGCTCAGGTTCGGCGCAAAGTCGTCAATATGCATGCCACGCGCCAGATACGCTTCGACAAAGGTGAAGCCGTTGGAGAGCGTGAAAGCCAGCTGGCTGATCGGGTTGGCGCCGGCTTCGGCGATGTGATAGCCGCTGATGGACACGCTGTAAAAATTGCGCACGTCGTGGTGCACAAAATACTGCGCAATGTCGCCCATAACCTTCAATGAAAATTCGGTCGAGAAGATGCAGGTGTTCTGGCCCTGGTCTTCTTTCAGAATGTCGGCCTGCACCGTGCCGCGCACATTGGCCAGCACCCATTCCTTGATCTTGGCGGTCTCCGTCTCAGTGGGTTCGCGGCCGTTGTCCGTCTTGAACTTGTCAATGTTCGGGTCAACAGCGGTGTTCATGAACATGGCCAGAATGCTGGGCGCAGGTCCATTGATGGTCATGCTCACCGAGGTGCTGGGGTTGCACAAATCAAAGCCGCCGTACAGCACCTTCATGTCGTCGATGGTGGCAATGCTCACGCCACTGTTGCCCACTTTGCCGTAAATGTCCGGGCGCGGGTCGGGGTCGTTGCCGTAGAGCGTGACCGAGTCAAAGGCGGTGGACAGGCGCTTGGCCGCCATGCCGCTGCTAAGAAGCTTGAAGCGCGTGTTGGTGCGAAAGGCGTCGCCCTCGCCGGCAAACATGCGGGTCGGGTCTTCGCCCTCGCGCTTGAAGGCAAAGGTGCCGGCGGTGTAGGGATAGCTGCCGGGCACGTTGTCGAGCATCAGCCACTTCAGGATTTCGCCGTGGTCTTCATAGGTGGGCAGCGCCACCTTGCGGATGGTGGTGCCTGAGAGCGACTTGGTGGTGAGTGCTGTGCGAATCTCTTTGTCGCGGATTTTGACGACGTATTCGTCGCCCGCGTAGGCCTTTTGCATTTCCGGCCACTGGGTGAGTAGTTTTTTGGCGGCGGCGTCTTGCGTTTGTTCACGCTCTTGCGCCAAGCCCACAGCGGCCTCGGCGGCACGGGCTTTGCCAGGGCGGCCCGCTTCCAGCATGGCGGCGGCGGCACGCAGTTGCTGGATCTCGCGGGCGAGATGCGCCTGGGCGCGGGCGCGCTTTTTGTAGCCGCGCACCGTGTCGCTGATCTCGGCCAAATAGCGCGTGCGCGCAGCGGGCACGATGGGCACTTGGTTGCTGCTATGGCGCACACCGGCCACTGGCAACAGGCGCTGCTCGGGCACAGCCAGGCCCAGGGCCTGCAGGCGCGGCAGCATGGCCTGGTAGAGGGCGGTAACGCCGTCGTCGTTAAAGCGCGCGGCCATGGTGCCAAACACGGGCATGCTTTCCATGGGCGTGGTCCAGGCTTCGCGGTTGCGCTGCACTTGCTTGGCCACGTCGCGCATCGCGTCTGCAGAACCCTTGCGGTCAAACTTGTTGATGGCCACAAACTCGGCAAAGTCGAGCATGTCAATTTTTTCCAGCTGGCTGGCCGCGCCAAACTCGGGCGTCATCACGTACAGCGGCACGTCCACCAGCGGCACGATGGCCGCGTCGCCCTGGCCGATGCCAGAGGTTTCGACCACGATCAAATCAAAACCGGCCACTTTGCAGGCGGCAATCACGTCAGGCAGCGCCTGGCTGATCTCGGAGCCAAAGTCGCGTGTGGCAAGGGAACGCATAAAGACGCGGGCACCCGCGTCTTTGGTGGTGGTCGCCCAAGGCGAAATCGCGTTCATGCGAATGCGGTCGCCCAAGAGCGCGCCACCACTTTTGCGCCGCGATGGGTCAATCGAAATCACCGCAATGCGCAGCGTGTCGCCACAGTCCAGGCGCAGGCGGCGGATCAGCTCGTCGGTCAGCGAAGACTTGCCCGCGCCGCCTGTGCCGGTAATGCCAATGCTCGGAATATGCGTGGCAGCCGCCTGCGTGCGCAGGGCTTGCAAAGTCGTCTCATTGACCTTGCCAGCCTCGACCACGGTCAAAAACTGCGCCAGCGCGCGCCAATGCGCGTCGCTGTGGCCCTGGATGGCGGCCAGGTCGCTGGGCGCATAGGGCGCCAGGTCGTGGTCGCAGCGCATCACCATCTCGCCAATCATGCCGGCCAGGCCCATTTTTTGGCCGTCTTCAGGGCTGTAAATGCGGGTGACGCCATAGCTTTGCAGCTCCGCAATCTCAGACGGCACGATCACCCCGCCGCCGCCGCCAAACACCTTGATATGCGCCCCGCCCCGGCTCTTGAGCAGATCGACCATGTACTTGAAATACTCCACATGGCCGCCCTGGTAGGAACTGATCGCAATGCCTTGCACGTCTTCCTGCAAGGCTGCAGTCACCACCTCTTCCACGCTGCGGTTGTGGCCCAGGTGAATCACCTCGGCGCCCATGCCTTGCAGAATGCGCCGCATGATATTGATGGCCGCGTCGTGGCCGTCAAACAGGCTGGCTGCGGTGACAAAGCGCACCTTTTGGCTGGGGCGGTAGTTGGCCAGGGCTTGGTATTCAGCGGAAAGATCGGTCATAGTGGGCGGTCTCGGTGGGGTTGCCATTGTTCTTGCTCTGAGTTGACGTTTACGTTAACGTCAATCCAGAGCCCCCGACTGTAAACCATCGCGCCGGGTTGGCGATAATGCGCCCAAACTTATCTGCCCCTATGACCCTCCTCGCACTGGACATCGGCAACACCCGCCTCAAGTGGGCGCATTACGCATCCCCCCTCCCCGGGGCTGAACTTTTGGCCCATGGCGCCGAGTTTTTGGAAAATATTGACAAGCTGGGCGACGATGTCTGGGCGACATTACCGCAGCCCACCCACATTCTGGGTTGTGTGGTGGCAGGCGACGCCGTCAAACGTCGGGTGGAAGAGCAACTCGAACTTTGGGACGTGACGCCGCAATGGGTGGTGGCCAGCGACGCAGAAGCCGGCCTGAGCAACGGCTACGACCACCCCAGCCGCCTGGGCGCCGACCGCTGGGTAGCGATGATTGGCGCCTACCACCGCATGCTGGCACAAGGCGCGCCCCGACCCATGGTGGTGGTGATGGTGGGCACGGCGGTGACCGTAGAGGCGATATTGCCGGACGGCCGCTTTTTGGGCGGCTTTATCCTGCCCGGCCACGGCATCATGCTGCGCGCGCTGGAGTCCGGCACCGCCGGCCTGCACGTGCCCACGGGCGACGTATGCCCTTTTCCCACCAATACCAGCGACGCACTCACCAGCGGCGGCACCTACGCCATTGCCGGTGCGGTGGAATGCATGGTGCAGCACGTGCGCCAGCGCTGCGGCGAAGAGCCGCTGTGCATCATGACGGGCGGCGCAGGCTGGAAAATGGCGCCCAGCATGACGCGCCCTTTTGAGCTGGTGGACAACCTGATTTTTGACGGCCTGCTGGTGATTGCCCAGCGGCGTTTTGGCCCGCGCTAAGGCAATTAAGGCGCCCTGGGTCAGGCGGCCTTTGCCAGCCAGGCCTCAGCCAGCCGCACCCAATAGCTCGCGCCCAGCGGAATCAGCCGGTCATTGAAGTCATAACTGGGGTTGTGCAGCATGCACGGCCCCCCGCCGTGGCCCAAGCTGCGGTGGTCGCCGTCGCCATTGCCCAAGAACACATAGCAGCCCGGTTTGGCCATCAACATATAGGCAAAGTCTTCGGCGCCCATGGTGGGCTCTTGCGCCTGAATGCGATCAGCCCCCACCAGCGCGGTCATCACGCTGCGGGCAAAGTCCGCCTCGGGCGCGCTGTTGATGGTGGGCGGGTAGTTGCGGCGAAACTCAAACGCGCATTCCACACCAAAGGCCGCCGCCGTATGCTGCGCCACTTCGCGCATGCGCTGCTCGAGCATGTCCAGCACCTCAAAGGTGAACGAGCGCACCGTGCCTTGCAGCTCGCATGAATTGGGGATCACATTGGTGGCTTCGCCCGCGTGGATCATGGTCACCGATATCACCCCGGCGTCAATGGGCTTGAGGTTGCGGCTCACAATCGTCTGAAAAGCTTGCACCATCTGGCAGGCCACTGGCACCGGATCAAGCCCCAGGTGCGGCATCGCGCCATGCGCGCCCTTGCCCCGAATGGTGATTTTGAATTCATTGCTCGACGCCATTACCGGCCCGGCGCTCACCGCAAAATTCCCTTGCGCAATGCCCGGCCAGTTGTGCATGCCAAACACGGCATCCATCGGGAACTGCTCGAACAGACCCTCCTTGATCATCTCGCGTGCGCCGCCGCCGCCCTCCTCGGCCGGCTGAAAGATCAGGTACACGGTGCCGTCAAAGTCGCGGTGCGTGCTCAGGTAATGAGCCGCAGCCAGCAGCATGGCGGTGTGGCCATCGTGGCCGCAGGAATGCATCTTTCCCGGGTGCACGCTGGCGTGGGCAAAGGTGTTGGCCTCTTGCATGGGCAAGGCGTCCATGTCGGCGCGCAAGCCAATAGCCCGTGTGGACGTGCCCGCCTTGACGATGCCCACCACGCCGGTGGTGCCCAGGCCCCGGTGGATGGGAATGCCCCATTCGGTCAGCTTGGCCGCCACCACGTCGGCGGTGCGCACTTCCTTAAAGCAAAGCTCGGGGTGGGCGTGCAGGTCGCGGCGTATGGCGGCAATGGCTGGGGCGTGGTGGACGATGGATTCGATCAAATGCATAAGTGGGCCTTGGAAAATTCCGCAAAATAGCAGGTGCGGCTGGCGCGGGCTTGCTACCATGGGTGCTATTTTCACCCTACTGCGCAGCGCGCCGAAGTCACTATGCCAGAGACCATTCGCATCCACGCCGACGCCGCACCTGGCACCCATAGCGTCGTAGGCGCCTGCCCGCACGATTGTCCAGACACCTGCTCGCTCATCACCACGGTGCAAGACGGGGTGGCGGTCAAGGTTCAGGGCAATCCGAACCACCCGCAGACCGACGGCGTGCTGTGTACCAAGGTGGCGCGCTATACCGAGCGCACCTACCACCCCGAGCGCCTCTTGCAGCCCCTGCGCCGCAGCGGCCCCAAGGGCTCAGGCCAATTCACGCCGGTGTCCTGGGACGAGGCACTGGCCGACATCGCGCAGCGCCTCCAATCCATCGTGGCCGACCCGCAGCGGGGCCCGCAAGCCGTTTTGCCCTATAGCTACGCCGGCACCATGGGCTGGGTCCAGGGCGAGGCCATGGCCGATCGCTTTTTCAACCGCATGGGCGCATCCCTCTTGGAGCGCACTATTTGCGCGTCCGCCGGGAGCACGGCCATGGGCGCCACGCTGGGCGGCCAGGTGGGCATGCGGGTGGAGTTTTTTGCAGAGTCCAAGCTCATCATCATCTGGGGCAGCAACCCGATTGGCAGCAATCTGCACTTCTGGCGCTACGCGCAAGCCGCCAAGCGCAATGGCGCCAAGCTCATTTGCATTGACCCGCGCAAAACCGAAACCGCAGAAAAGTGCCACGAACACATCGCCCTGCGCCCCGGCACCGACGCGGCGCTGGCGCTGGCGCTGATGCAGCAGCTCATCGTCCACGACTGGCTGGACCACGACTACATTGCACGCCACACCCTGGGCTGGCAGGCGCTGCGAGAACGCGCGCTGCAGTGGACGCCCGAGCGCGCCGCTGTGGTTTGCGGCATTCCCGTGGCGCAAATCGAATCGCTGGCGCGCGGCTACGGCGCGTCCGTTGCGAGCCGCGAACCCGCAGCCATTCGCCTGAACTACGGCATGCAGCGCGCGCGTGGCGGCGGCAATGCGGTACGCGCGGTGGCCTGCCTGCCCGCACTCATTGGCGCTTGGCGGCACCGGGCCGGGGGCATGCTGCTGTCGGCCTCGGGCACCCATGTGTTTGACGAGTCGGCGCTCAGTCGCCCGGACTTGCGCGCAGCGGGCCCCAGCCGCAGCGTGAACATGAGCACCATTGGCGACGAGCTGCAGCGCCCGGCCAGCGCCAGTTTTGGCCCCCAGATTGACGCCCTCATCGTCTACAACAGCAACCCGGTAGCGGTGGCACCTGATTCGGGCAAGGTGGTGCAAGGCTTTGGCCGCGAAGACCTGTTTACTGTGGTGCTTGAACACTTCCAGACCGACACGGCCGACTACGCCGACTACATCCTGCCAGCCACAACGCAGCTGGAGCACTGGGACGTGCACACCACCTACGGCCACACCGACATCCTGCTCAACCGCCCGGCCATCGCACCCGTAGGCAAGGCCTGCACCAACACCGACATCTTCCGGGCCCTGGCGCAGGCCATGGGCTACTCAGAGCCCTGCTTTGCCGATGACGACCTGGCCCTGTGCCAGATGGCGTTTGACGCGCGGGTGGACTTTGCGCAGTTGCTCGAACACGGCTTTGTTAGCCTGAGCCTGCCAGAAGCACCGTTCGCAGAGGGCGGCTTTGCCACGCCCTCGGGCAAATGCGAGTTCTTCAGCGCCCGCCTAGCGGCGTCCAACGGCGACGGACTACCCGATTACCTGCCCAACTACGAACCTGCAGACGCCAACAGCAGCTACCCGCTGGCCATGATTTCTCCGCCAGCGCGCAATTTCATGAACTCGACCTTCGCCAACGTCAAAAGCCTGCGCGCCATTGAGGGCGAGCCGCTACTGGAGATCAGTGCGGCAGATGCCGCCACACGCCGCATTGAGAGCGGTGACATGGTGCGCGTCTTCAATGGCCGTGGCCAATACCACTGCAAGGCCAGCGTGAGCCCGCGCGCAAGACAAGGCGTGGTCAACGGCTTGGGCGTGTGGTGGCGAAAACTTGGGCCCAAAGGCACGAATGTGAATGAAGTCACAGGCCAACAACTCACCGATATGGGGCGTGCGCCCACGTTTTACGACTGCGCGGTCGAAGTTGAAAAATCACCCAGCTTGGAATGAGCCGCGAATAGGCCAGCGCCCGGCCCTGGGCGCTAAATAAGCTTAGGCCTTGCGCCGCGCGAAGTTGAGCACCCGGGTGGCAATCCATGTTTCGGCCAGAAAACACAGCAAGGCCAGCAGAAAAAATGCCACGCCAGCCAGAAAACTGACAATGGAAATGCGCAAACCCTGAAAATTCAAGGCCTCCCCCAGGAACAGGACAATGATGGTGAGCCCAATGGACAGGGCGCACAGGGTCAGCAAAGCGATGCTGGCGTTGGCCAGCAGCCCACGCCGACGCAAATCGACCAGTTCGGCAAAGGATTTTTCCCGCACCACGGCCTCCAACCCGGCCTCAATTCCACTCTCCAGAAACCGCGCCCGGTCAATGATGCGCGCCAGTCGGTTGGCCACAGCTCCAATCATGCCGGAGACCGCCGTGAGCAGGAAAACTGGCGCAATCGATAGCTGAATGCCATGGGCAACAGTGTCTGGATCCAGAGGCAGCAACATGGTAAATTTCCTTCAAAAAAAAACGCCAACTGAAAAGTTGGCGTTTTGAAAACAACGCGGACGCTGTTTTGTTGGTTGCGCGAGTAGGATTTGAACCTACGACCTTTGGGTTATGAGCCCAACGAGCTACCAGGCTGCTCCATCGCGCGGTAAGGGGTGCAGTATACCCTGCTTATTAGACTTCCGGGGTATCGGAAGCAGGAGATTCTGTGCGTTCGACCAGCTCTACCAAAGCCATAGGG
>CANGHQ010000062.1 GCA_947453585.1 Burkholderiales bacterium
CTGCCCAAAGCGGCTTTTGTGCCGATTTTGGTGGTGTGGTTTGGCATCGGCGCGGGGCCGGCGATTCTGACGGCGTTTTTGATCAGCTTTTTTCCCATCATGGTGAACATCGCCACCGGCCTGGCCACGCTGGAGCCCGAGTTGGAAGACGTGCTGCGCGTGCTGGGCGCCAAGCGCTGGGACGTGCTGGTCAAAGTGGGGCTGCCACGGTCGATGCCTTACTTTTATGGCTCGCTCAAGGTCGCCATTACGCTGGCTTTTGTGGGCACAACGGTGTCTGAGATGACGGCGGCCAACGAAGGCATTGGCTATCTTCTGATTTCTGCCGGCTCGGCCATGCAAATGGGCTTGGCTTTTGCGGGCCTTCTGGTGGTGGGCGCCATGGCCATGGCCATGTACGAGCTGTTCAGCTTCATCGAAAAACGCACCACGGGCTGGGCGCACCGGGGTTCGCAGGGAACCTGAGCAGGCGCGGCGGCCAAGCAGTCGATGCGCCGGAGCGGCGCGATATGCCACTGCGGGGGGCACAAGGATCGACTATTTGCGATACGTTCGCATTCAAAACTCTATTTTTGCGAATATCATAGTTTCGTCGTATAAACGCCGTTCGCTATTGAAAACGGCGTTTTTTGTTCCACTTCTCTCCACCCAAATCACATGGCAACAAGTAATACAAAGAGTCCTGCGGAACAAGGTCTGAAGTTGACGATGGGTGACTTTTTGTTCATTTGCGTCATGCTTACGGTCTTGGTTTCAGTGGTCTGGATCGGGATTCTGGCATTTGAAGAAGCCATGAAAACTGAGGAGTCAAAGCGAAACGGCGAGGAATTGGTGGCATGGCTCACCGAAGCCGGTACCAAGCGCTTTACGCCCGAATTCGAAATCGCAGCGTGCGCAGGAGGACTCAAGCACGTTGAAGCGGAACACCCCGCAGTGCATGTTGCGGCAGAAGCCCTGGACGAGACCGCTTTGGGCGTGGCGCAGGAAGAGGCGCCCAAGGTCGCAGAGAAACCTGCGCCTGCTGTGGCATCCACATGGGGCGCCTGTGTAGAAAAAATGATGGCGCTGCCACCGTTCGCAAAAATGGTCAATCCATTTTTCCATGTGGCGCCCAAATTTGTACCGGCGTGCGTTCCTACGGACAGCGAGTTACCGGGAACCATCATGATTGAAAAACTCGTCGCGACCCCACCGGGCTCGTCTGTACCGTACGTGAACTCGCCACTGGTAGAGACAGACAGCATTGGAGAAAAGATGCAGCTTCGGGTCTCGATTTGCGATAAGGGTTCTTACGCAATCAAGATTGCCGAGTTTGACTTCTAAGGACGGCCATGGAAAACAAAATATATATCTCTTTAAAAGACATTGACGCCAAGGCCCTTGTATCGGGCGAGGACGAGCCGGCGCAAATTTCAAGGGACCTGCCCTTGCGCAAATGGCTTTACGCCTGGCTGCTGGACTCAAAAATCAGTGGCAACCTGCAAAAAGTGGTCGACAAGTGGATCGGTTTGTTGATTGTCGCGAATTTGGGTGTGATGCTCTTTGAGCACGTGCCTGCCGTCTATGAACCTTACAAGCACTGGTTCCACTACTTTGATATTGTTTCCGTGGCGGTTTTCACGGTGGAATATTTTGTGCGTTTTTACTTGGCTCCGGAAGACGAAGAGTTCAAAGCAAAGAAATATGCGCGACTGGCTTATATTTCCAGCCCCTTTGCGGTCATTGACTTTTTGGCCGTCGCACCGTTTTACTTGCAAGCATTTATACCGGTGGACTTGCGCGTCTTGCGGTTTCTTCGTTTGCTGCGGATGCTCAAGCTTTTTCGCATCGTCATTCCGGCCTACCAGCAATTTGTGAAAGACAACGCCGGGCGCAGTTTCCGCCAGCGCATCCATGCCCTGGTATTTGTAAGCCCCTACGGCGGCCAGATGCAGGGGCTTTTTGATTCATTTATTGCGGTGTTTGTCCTGATTTCGGTGATGGCCGTCGTCATGGAATCGGTACACAGCGTGTCCTATATGCTCAACCCGGAATTTGCCATTTTGGACGCGGTAGCTGTGGGTATCTTTTCGCTGGAGTACTGCATGCGCATGTATTCTTGCGTGGAAGAGCCCGGATTCAAGAATGCGATCTCAGGCCGTCTCAAGCAGGCCACCGTTCCATCGACCGTTATCGATTTCTTGGCAATATTGCCCTTCTTCTTGGAAGTGTTCCTGCACCATCTGCTCGACTTGCGCTTCTTGCGGGTGTTTCGCCTGTCACGTCTTCTCAAGCTCACGCGCGGCAATGACGCTACGGCCATTTTGGGAAAGGTCATAAAACGCGAGTGGCCGGTCATCAGCGGCGCTGCTTTCATCATGCTGTTGATGGTGGTCCTGACCGCGTCACTGGGTTATCTCTTCGAGCACGATGCCCAGCCCGACAAATTCGAGAATATCCCCACGTCGATTTACTGGGCGGTGGTGACGCTGGCGTCGGTGGGCTATGGGGATATTTCGCCGATCACCGGACCCGGTCGTTTCATGACTGTGGTACTCGCCTTCATTGGTATCGGCATTTTTGCGATCCCAGCGGCATTGCTTTCGTCGGCCTTCAGTGATGAATTGGTCAAAGAGCGCGAAGCACTAAAACGCGAGCTCTACGAAATGATGAAGGACGGGAAATTGAGCCCGGAGGAGGTGGAAATCATACGTGCTGAGGCCAAGCGACTTCATTTGAGCGAGGAAGAAGTCAATGCGCTGATCTCACTGATTCAGCAGGAAATGGAAAAAGAAGAAAAGTTCAGCCAACTCCCCATCAACAAAATTGCTGAACGACCCGAGTTTGCGCTGGAGCATTACAAATCGCTGCTCAGCCAGATCAGGCAGCTGGCCATGTTGACCGACGCCGAGAAGTTCAAGCAAGTTGCAGCCCAAACACAGGGCTTGTCCGAGCGCGAATTGGTCCTTTGGCACCAAATCCAAGGCAAAGCCTAGCCCGGCGCCCTGGTCGATCAGGGCGGCGGCCACCTGCGCTATTAGAAGTGGTATTCGCCGCGCACCATCCAGGTCTTGGCTTGGGCGCCGCCTTTGTAGTACGCGTTGGTGTAGTCGTTACCAAACTTGTTGTTCCAGTACTGGTATTCGGCGCCGACGCGGAAGGTCTTGGGCTTAGCGCCCAGCGGACCGCTCAGGTCATACATGACTTGCATGTCCACATTGGTTTCTGCTGCGGTGTCACTGCCAAATTCGTTTTTGCCTTTTTCGGAAATGAAGCTTGCAAAGCCTTCAAAAGCGAGCGGCATATCGGTAAATGCCAGTGGAATACCCCAGGTCACACTGACCATCGGATGGGGAGCGTAGTTGTAACGTGGTGTTGCAACACTGCTGAAGGTGCTGTACGGCGCGTTGCTTTCCCACAGGCCCAACAACGCCACGTTCAGGAATCCGGGCACGTCAAGCATCAGCGACGGGCCGGCCACCAGCATGCGTTTTTTGGAGTTGTAACCGGCGTCGTTTTTGGTGTTGTAGTCAAAGCCTGCGACCAGACCCACGCCGCGCACGGGCCCCATTTTGTAGCTAGACCCGGTGACCTTGCCGAGGTCTAGCGTGTGGCGATAAACCACGTACACCTCTTGCGCTCCATCGCTTGCGCCTTTGCCGCCCGGATCTTTGGAGTCCGACATCAAGAGATCGGCATTGAAGAAGTTGGAGCCATATTTATAACCACTGGCGTGGTTCAGGCTGATGATGTCTTTGGCAATCGCGTTGGCGTTGACCGGCTCGGCAAAATTGGTACCGTAGCGGTAGCCGATGGAGGTATCGCTCCAGTCCGCGGCCTGGGCAGACATGCTGCACGCAAATGCGGCAAAGACAAGAGAGGCGCGGTTCAGTTTGGGGCGCATGGCGTAGTTCATGGTAGTCCTTGGAATGGTTTTGGTGCAGCAATTTGCACCCATTGCCATCGTTGCAAGTACCACGCCAAGCTCGTGCATTTCTGCGACTTTTCCGCAATTTTTCCTTGACGCGACATCTACAATTCGTGGGCAAGCGCAAGGGCTTGCGCACACACTTATCTGATTTACTCCCCACCCATGTCCTGGCACGCCAAGCTCCAACTTGACTACGAACTCCACGCCGGGCGCAGCGTGGCGCGCCATGTGCACAGCGGGCCTTTGCGCATCTTGCAAAGCCTGTACCCGGAGGGCGATGCGGTCTGCCACAACGTGCTGGTGCACCCGCCCGGCGGGCTGGTGGGCGGCGACACGCTAGAGATTGCGCTGCGCGCCGCCCCGGGCACCCACGGCCTGGTGACTACGCCTGGGGCCACGCGCTTTTACCGCAGCGAAGGCGCGCTGGCCTTGCAGCGCACACACTTATCGCTGCAAGGTAACGCGCGCCTGGAGTGGCTGCCGCTAGAGACCATTTGTTACAGCGGCTGCCACGCCGAAAACCACCTCACCCTGGACCTGGCGCCCGAAGCGCAAGTGATGGGCTGGGACGTGACCGCGCTGGGCCTGCCGCACGCCAATCTGCCCTTTGTGCAAGGCTTTGTGCAGCAGCACCTAGAGCTGCCTGGCGTATGGCTAGAGCGCGGCAGGGTGGGCGCAGAAGACGCGCTACTGATGGACGGTCCCGTCGGCCTGGACGGCATGCGCTGCTGGGCCACCATGTATTTGGTCAGCGGTCAGGCCATGGGCCGCGCAGACAAAGCAGTGGCGCTGGACACCGCGCGCGAAGTGATTGCCGCGCACGCACTGGCAGCCACTGCCGGCGCCACCAGCCCGAATGCGCAAACCGTGGTGGTGCGGGTAATGGCGCCGCAGGTTGAGGGCGTGATGGCCTTGCTGCGCCAAGTGCGCTTGGCGTGGCGCAGCGCGGTGTGGAATATGGCAGCCACATCGCCGCGCATCTGGGCGATGTAAGCCGCACTGCTACGCGACTGGCCGCTTTAGATGGCGACCAGCTCCCGCACGCCGTCTATTTCCATATTGGCGCCGCGCCCATGGGCCAACACAGAGCCGCGTTCCATCACCACATAGTCGTCGGCGAGTTCGCGGGCAAAGTCGTAGTACTGCTCCACCAGCACAATCGACATCGCGCCCTTGTCGGCCAGCATGCGAATCACTCGGCCAATGTCTTTGATGATGCTGGGCTGAATGCCCTCGGTGGGTTCGTCCAGCACCAGCACTTTGGGGCCTGCGGCCAGGGCACGCGCAATCGCCAACTGCTGCTGCTGGCCGCCTGACAAATCACCACCCCGGCGGTGGCGCATCTCGTGCAGCACCGGAAACCATTCAAACAGTTCGGGAGGGAGTGGCGTGGACGCCGGTTTGCCCGCCAAGCCCATGGCCAGGTTTTCTTGCACCGTAAGGCGCCCAAAAATCTCGCGCCCCTGGGGCACATAGCCCAAACCGGCACGGGCACGTTCGTAGGGCGTGGCGCCCTGCAAGGCCACACCGTCCAGGGTGATGGACCCGGTCTTGATGGGCACCAGGCCCATGAGCGACTTGAGCAGCGTGGTCTTGCCCACGCCGTTGCGCCCCAAAATCACGGTGACTTTTCCGGGTGACGCCTCCAGGCTCACGTCGCGCAAGATGTGCGAGCCGCCGTAGTACTGGTTAATTCCTTTGACCGACAAACTCATAAGCTTCAACGCCCCAAATAAACTTCAATCACCCGCTCGTCCGCCTGCACCTGGGCCAGCGGCCCTTGCGCCAGCACCGAGCCTTCGCACAGCACGGTCACGGTGTCCGAGATGGCCTTGATAAACGCCATGTCGTGTTCCACCACCACCAGCGAATGCTTGCCCTTAAGGCTCAAGAACAGTTCGGCGGTGCGCTCGGTCTCTTGGTCGGTCATACCGGCCACGGGTTCGTCCAGCAATAGCAGCTTGGGGTCTTGCATGAGCAGCATGCCGATCTCCAGCCACTGCTTCTGGCCGTGGCTCAGCAGCCCGGCCTGGCGGTTCAGGCTGTCGGCTAGGTGGATGGTGTGCAGCACCTCAATCAACCGGTCCGCTTGCTCGGATGTGCGCTTAAAGAAGACCGAGGCGCGTACGCCCTTGTGGGTTTTGAGTGCCAGCTCCAGGTTTTCATAGACCGTGAGCTGTTCAAACACCGTGGGTTTTTGGAACTTGCGGCCAATGCCCAACTGGGCAATCTCGGGCTCACTGTGGCGCAGCAGGTCAATGGTGCTGCCAAAAAACACAGTCCCCGAATCGGGCCGGGTCTTGCCGGTGATGATGTCCATCATGGTCGTCTTGCCTGCGCCGTTGGGCCCGATGATGCAGCGCAACTCGCCAGGCGCAATGTCGAGCGACAAATTATTGATGGCCTTGAAGCCGTCAAAGCTGACGTTCACGTCCTCCAGGTACAAGATGCGGCCGTGCGTCACGTCCACCTCTTGCGAGCTGCGCACGCGTGCGAAACCGGCGTTTTGGCCACCGGCTGCAGTCTGACCGCTAGGCTGCGTTTGGGCGCGGGCTTGCAGGCGCTGCGCGCCTGCTTCTAATAGATCGGGCGTCATGCCTGGCCTCCCCGCAGTTTGCGCACCAAGCCCACCACGCCCTGGGGCAGGTACAGTGTGACGCCAATAAACAAAGCACCCAAAAAGTAGAGCCAGAACTCAGGATAGGTGACGGTGAGCCAGCTCTTGGCGCCGTTGACCAAAAACGCGCCCACAATAGGCCCGATCAGCGTGGCGCGTCCGCCCACCGCCGCCCACACCGCGATCTCGATCGAATTGGCAGGGCTCATTTCGCTGGGGTTGATGATGCCCACTTGCGGCACATACAAGGCCCCGGCCACGCCGCAGACCATGGCCGAGAGCGTCCAGATGGCCAGTTTGTAGCCCAGCGGTGAGTAGCCGCTGAACATGACGCGCGACTCGGCATCGCGAATCGCCTGCAGCACCCGGCCAAACTTGGACGCCACCAGCCAACGCGCCAGTAAGTAGAAGGCCAACAAGCAAACGGCGGTCAGCACAAACAAGGCCATGCGCATGCCCGGCGTGGCAATCGGAATATCGGCCAGGCGCTTGAAGTCGGTAAAGCCGTTGTTGCCGCCAAAGCCGGTTTCGTTGCGAAAGAACAGCAGCATTGCGGCAAAGGTGAGCGCCTGGGTGATGATGGAAAAGTACACACCCTTGATGCGCGAGCGAAAGGCAAAAAAGCCAAACACCAGCGCCACCAGCCCCGGCACCGCCACCACCAAGAACAAGGTGGCAGGCAGGCTGCCGCTCAGCGCCCAATGCCAGGGCAGTTCTTTCCAGTCCAAAAACACCATGAAGTCGGGCAAGGCGCTTTTGTAATTGCCGTCCAGGCCAATCTGGCGCATCAGGTACATGCCCATGGCGTAACCGCCCAGCGCAAAAAACAGACCATGGCCCAGACTCAAAATACCGGTGTAACCCCAGATCAAGTCCATGGCCAGCGCACACATGGAGTAGCACATGATCTTGGCCACCAGGCCCACGGCAAAGTCACTCAGGTGAAAAACGCTGCCCGGGGGCACCAGCAAATTGAGCACCGGCACCAGGCCACACAAGAGCGCCAGCGCCGCCAGCCAGAGGGCCCAGCCGGTGCGGCTCAAGACCGGCGCGGCTTGGGGAAGGATTAGCGCGCTCATGCTTCTGCACTCCGGCCCTTCATGGCAAAAATGCCTTGGGGGCGTTTTTGGATGAAGATGATGATGAATAAAAGAACCGCGATTTTGGCCAGCACGGCGCCGGCCAAACCTTCGAGAAATTTGTTGAGCACGCCCAAGCCCAGAGCGGCCACCACGGTGCCCGCCAACTGGCCCACGCCACCGAGCACCACCACCATAAAGGCGTCAACAATGTAGTTTTGCCCCAGGTCGGGCCCCACATTGCCCACTTGGCTCAAAGCGCAGCCCGCCAGGCCGGCAATGCCCGAACCCAGCGCAAAGGCGTAGGTATCAATGCGCGCGGTGTTCACCCCCATGCACGAGGCAATGGGCCGGTTTTGCGTCACGGCGCGCACAAACAGACCCAGGCGGGTTTTGCCCACCAGCAAGGCCACGGCAGCCAGTACGCTCAAGGCAAAGGCCACGATGATGATGCGGTTGTAGGGCAGCGACAAGTTGCCCATCAGTTGCACGCCGCCACTCATCCAGCTCGGGTTTTCTACGCCCACGTTTTGCGCGCCAAACAGGCTGCGCACGCCTTGCATCAGCATCAGGCTGATGCCCCAGGTGGCCAGCAAGGTCTCTAATGGGCGGCCATACAAAAAGCGGATCACGCTTCGCTCCAGCGCCGCACCCACCAGGGCTGACACCATAAAAGCCACCGGCACGCTGGCCAGCAAATACCACTCAAACGCAC
>CANGHQ010000063.1 GCA_947453585.1 Burkholderiales bacterium
CATCGCCGAAGCGCGCAAGCTGGGCATTCCTTTGATCGGTGTGGTGGACTCCAACCACTCGCCCGAAGGTATCGACTACGTGATTCCTGGCAATGACGACTCTTCCAAGGCTGTGACTTTGTACGCACGCGGCATCGCTGACGCAGTGCTTGAAGGCCGCGCCAACGCCGTGGACGATCTGGTCAAGGCCGTGGTTGACCAGGGTGAAGACGAATTCGTTGAGGTCGACGCGGCTGCCTAAGCCCTGTTTTTGCCTCAAAAGGGGGCTTGCTAGCCCCTTTTTTTTAATTTTTATTGTTCAATTGAACTGATACGGAGTACTGAAAAATGGCTGTAATCACCGCAAGCATGGTCGCCGAATTGCGCGGCAAGACCGACGCCCCCATGATGGAATGCAAAAAAGCACTGACCGAAGCCGAAGGCGATATGGTCAAGGCTGAAGAGTTGTTGCGCGTCAAGCTCGGCAGCAAGGCCGGCAAAGCCGCTGCCCGCGTGACCGCTGAAGGCGTGATCACCATCGCCAGCGCAGGCGCTGCCAGCGCCATGCTCGAAGTCAATTGCGAGACCGACTTTGTTACCAAGAACGACAGTTTCTTGGGGCTGGCCAACGCCGCCGCCGCATTGGTGGCAGAACATAATCCCGCCGACGTCGCTGCATTGGGCGCTTTGTCTTACACGCAAGACGGTTTCGGCCCTACGCTCGAAGACGTGCGCAAGGGCTTGATCGGAAAAATCGGCGAGAACATGACCTTCCGCCGCTTCAAACGCTGCAGCTCGGGCACCCAAGTGGCGTCTTACTTGCACGGCACGCGCATTGGCGTGCTGGTGGAGTTTGACGGCGACGAAGTTGCCGCCAAAGACGTGGCCATGCATGTGGCCGCCATGAAGCCCGTGTCTTTGTCCAGCGCCGAAGTGCCCGCCGAATTGGTGGCGCGCGAGCGTTCGGTGGCCGCCGCCAAGGCAGCCGAAGACGCCGCCGTGGCCGTGGCAGCGGGCAAGCCCGTGCAGTCCGCCGAAATCGTGACCAAGCGTATCGAAGGCGGCGTGCAGAAATACCTCAAAGAGGTGTCTTTGTTCAACCAGTCTTTTGTCAAGAACGACAAGCAGACCGTGGAGCAGATGCTCAAGGAAAAAGCCACCAAAGTACACGGTTTTACCCTGTACGTGGTGGGCGAGGGCATTGAGAAGAAGGTAGACGACTTCGCCGCCGAAGTGGCTGCCCAGATCGCTGCTGCCAAGGCTGGTTAAGCCCTGCGCGTTGCAAGACGCGCCCTCTGGGTGCCGCTCCTGGCGCCCGGACATAATAAATATCCGATGGAACCCGTTATGACCACTGCCAAGCCCGCCTACAGTCGAATTTTGTTGAAACTGTCGGGCGAGGCCTTGATGGGGGATGACCAGTTCGGCATCAACCGCGACACCATCGTGCGCATGGTCGATGAAATTGCCGAAATCACCCGCCTGGGTGTGGAGGTGGCGGTGGTCATTGGCGGAGGAAATATCTTTCGCGGTGTGGCTGGCGGCTCCGTCGGCATGGACCGCGCAACTGCCGACTACATGGGCATGCTGGCCACGGTGATGAACGCCCTGGCGCTGGGTGACACCATGAACAAGGCCGGTTTGACGGCGCGCGTGATGTCCGCCATCGCCATTGAGCAGGTGGTTGAGCCCTATGTGCGGCCCAAGGCGCTGCAGTACCTCGAAGAAGGCAAGGTCGTGATTTTTGCGGCCGGAACCGGTAACCCGTTTTTCACCACCGACACCGCTGCGGCGCTGCGCGGTGCGGAAATCGGTGCCGAAATTGTGCTCAAGGCCACCAAAGTGGACGGCGTTTATGATGCCGACCCCAAGAAAGTTCCTACCGCAAAGCGCTACACCTCGCTGACTTTTGACAGCGCGATGCAGCAAAATCTGGGCATCATGGACGCCGCCGCCTTTGCGCTGTGCCGCGACCAGAAGCTGCCGATCAAGGTGTTTTCGATCTTCAAGCACGGCGCCCTCAAGCGGGTGGTGATGGGTGAAGATGAAGGCACTTTGGTGCATGTTTGACCGTTTGGAGTGAACGCCATGGCTATCCAGGAAATCAGAAGCAACGTCGAAGGCAAGATGGAACAGTCCATCGCCGCATTCAAGAACAATCTGGGCAAGGTCCGCACCGGTCGCGCCAACCCCGCGCTGCTCGACAACGTGCATGTGGACTATTACGGCTCCATGGTGCCTTTGAGCCAGGTAGCCAACCTGTCGCTGATTGATTCGCGCACCGTGGGCATTCAGCCCTGGGAAAAGAACATGGGCGCCAAGATTGAAAAAGCCATTCGCGAAAGCGACCTGGGCCTCAATCCGTCGAGCATGGGCGACCTGATCCGCGTGCCCATGCCGGTGATGACCGAAGAGCGCCGCCGCGAGCTGACCAAGGTGGTGCGCAGCGAAGGCGAGGGCGCCAAGGTGACTGTGCGCAGTCTGCGCCGCGATGCCAATGAAGCGGTCAAAAAGCTGGAAAAGGAAAAGCTGGTCTCTGAGGACGAGCAAAAACGCTCCGAGGCCGACATTCAAAAGCTGACCGACCGCTACATCGTCGAAGTTGACCGCCTTGTGGCGGCCAAAGAGCAGGACATCATGGCGGTCTAGCGGTCTTTGCTCCGCTATGTCACACGCATTTATTCCCCTGCTGTCTTCGCTTAAACGCGCCCTGTGCGGGCTGCATGCACGCCATGCTTAAGCAAAGAATACTCACGGCCATCGTTCTGCTGGCCTTGCTGGTGCCAGCGGTACTGGCGACCAATCCCCTGGGTTTTGTGGTGCTGACTGCGCTTTTAATGGGCGCGGGCGGCTGGGAGTGGGCGCGTCTGAACGGCTTGGCTACTGCGGCGTCTTTGGCCACCGCAGCACTGTGCGCTGGCTTGTGCGGCGTGCTCTGGTTTAGTGGTCTGGCGGCCAGCGCCGTGCCTTGGGTGTGGTTTCTGGCGGGCGCGGCCTGGGTGGGGCTGGCACTGTGGCTTCTGCGCGCGGGGGTGGCTGCTTGGTTGCCCCAGCCTGTAATTTTGCGCTGGCTTGGGGGCGTGGCGCTGTTATGTGCAGCCTGGTTGGCTTTGGTGCAGGCGCGGCTGGTGGGTATTGATTTTCTTTTTTCGGTCTTGCTGCTGGTGTGGGTGGCTGACGTGGCTGCGTATTTCTCTGGGCGGGCCCTGGGTGGGCGGTTTTTCAAACAAAAGCTCGCGCCCAGCATCAGCCCGGGCAAAACATGGGAAGGTGTGGCAGGCGCCATGGTGGGCGTGTTGTGCATGGCTTTTGCCTGGCGCACGCTTGATGTGGCCGGTATGACGCCGGGCGGCAGTTTGTACAGCCGCCTGGGCAGCGTGAATCCCTTGTTTCTGACAGTTTCGGTGGTTTTCCTGACCACCATGGGCGTGGTGGGTGACTTGCTGGAGTCTTTGTTCAAACGTGCGGCGGGGGTCAAGGACAGCGGTGTCTTGCTGCCCGGCCACGGCGGCGTGCTCGACCGCATTGACGCGCTCTTGCCCGTCTTGCCGCTGGCCCTGTTGTTATGCACTTTGTAGTCGGGACCTGACCATGCACTCTGCCATCCAACGCGTCAGCGTGCTGGGCTCAACCGGCTCCATTGGCGTCAACACCCTGGACGTGATGCAGCGCCACCCGGAGCGCTACGAAGTGTTTGCGCTCAGCGCCCACAGCAAGCTCGAATTGATGACCGCGCAGTGCGTGCAATTTCGCCCCCGTTTTGCGGTGATGGTGAGCGAGTGGCACGGGCGCGAACTCAAGCGCACCCTAGCCGATCTGGGTTTGCCCACCGAAGTGCTTTGGGGCGCTGCAGCACTGGAATTTATCGCTGCGCACGAAGAAGTCACCACCGTGATGGCCGCCATTGTGGGCGCTGCCGGACTGGCCTCGTGCATTGCGGCGGCGCTGGCAGGCAAGCGTTTGCTGCTCGCCAACAAAGAGGCGCTGGTCGTGGGCGGTGCGTTTTTCATGGACGCAGTGCGCCGGGGTGGGGCCACCTTGCTGCCTATCGACAGCGAACACTCGGCCATCTTCCAGTCGCTGCCCGAAGACCCGGCCAGTTGGCCCGAAGTGATCCACAAAATTATCCTCACTGCGTCGGGTGGCCCGTTTCGCACCCGCGACCCCGCCACTTTCGCCTCGATCAGCCCCGAAGAAGCCTGCGCCCATCCGAACTGGGTCATGGGCCGCAAGATTTCGGTCGATTCGGCCACCATGATGAACAAGGCGCTGGAAGTGATCGAGGCCAAGTTCCTGTTTGGCGTGGCGCCCTCGACCATCGAAGTCATCATCCACCCGCAAAGCGTGGTGCATTCCATGGTGCAGTTCGTGGATCACTCGGTGGTGGCGCAACTTGGCACGCCTGATATGCGCGGGCCCATCGGCTACGGCCTGTCTTGGCCCACGCGGCGGGTGAGCGGCGCCAGCGCCCTCGATTTTTCCAGCATGGCGGCGCTCAGCTTTGAGCCCATTGCCACACAGGGCCACGCTACGCGCTTTCCGGGGCTGCAACTGGCCTGGGACGTTTTGGCCGCTCCGCCCGGTACCACGGCGGTGTTGAACGCCGCCAACGAAGTGGCCGTAGCCGCGTTTTTGGACCGCCGCATCCGTTTTGACCAGATTCACGCCGTCAACACCGCGTGCCTGGCGGGCTTTGTTCCGGCGGCGCCAGGTTCGCTGGCAGACCTGCTGGCGATTGACGCCCAAGCCCGGGCGCTTGCGCAGTCCGTGGTGCAGCGCAAGTCTGCGTCCGGGCTGTCGGCCTCGTTATGATGGTGTTCGTTGCCCAGGGCCAGTCCGGGGCGCCACTGCTTGTTTTGAATTTGCGCCTTGCCAATCGAGTTTTCACCATGCCCTTTGCGTTTATGCCGTTTTTCCGCCTGATTTCTGCCGTCCTGGCTTTGTCGTTGGCGCAAGTCGCCTGGGCGGTCACGCCGTTCACGGTGGAAGACATCCGCGTCGAAGGCCTGCAGCGGGTTGAAGCCGGTACGGTGTTTGGGTCGATTCCGGTGCGCATTGGTGACACTTATAGCGACGACAAGGCCGGAGCCTCGATTCGAGCGCTGTTTGGTCTGGGCTTGTTCAACGACGTGCGCATTGATGTGCAGGACAAGGTGCTGATCATGGTGGTGCAAGAGCGCCCCACCGTGGCCGAAGTGAGCTTTACCGGCACCAAGGAATTTGACAAGGACGTGCTGGTCAAGGCCTTGAAGGACATTGGCTTGGCCGACGGCCGCCCCTTTGACAAGGCGCTGGCCGATAAGGCGGAGCAAGAGCTCAAGCGCCAGTACATCAACCGCAGCATGTACGCCGCAGAGGTTGTGACCACCGTCACTCCCATCGAGCGCAATCGGGTTAACCTGAGTTTTGCGGTCAGCGAGGGTGATACTGCCAAGATCAAAGATATCCGGATCGTGGGCAACAAGGCTTTTTCTGAGAGCACTTTGCTGGGCCTGTTTGATTCTGATTCCGGTGGCTGGCTGAGCTGGTACACCAAGTCCGACCGCTATGTGCGCAGCAAGCTCAACGCCGATGTGGAGACCTTGCGCTCGTATTACCTGTCGCGCGGCTACCTGGAATTCGCCGTGGACTCGACCCAGGTCGTCATTTCGCCCAACAAGCAAGACATCAGCATCACCATCAACGTGAGCGAGGGAGAGCGCTTTGTCGTGTCCAAAGTCAAGCTGGCGGGTAACTTTTTGGACAAAGAAGCGGAATTCCAGTCGCTGGTAGCCATCCAGGTGGGCGAGCCCTACAACGCCAACGAAGTGGCCCAGACCACCAAGGCTTTCACGGATTTCTATGCCAATTTCGGCTTCGCCTTTGCGCAAGTCGAGCCCGTCACCAGCCTGGACCGCAAGACCAACCGGGTGGAAGTGACGCTGCGCGCCGAGCCTTCTCGCCGCGTCTATGTGCGTCGCATCAACGTGGCGGGCAACGACCGCACGCGCGACGAAGTGATCCGGCGCGAATTTCGCCAACTGGAAGCCGCCTGGTACGACGGCGACAAAATCCGCCAGTCGCGCAACCGGGTGGACCGTTTGGGCTACTTCAAGGACGTGTCCATCGACACCCAGGAAGTCGCCGGTCTCCCCGACCAGGTGGATTTGACCATCACCGTTGCCGAAAAACCCACGGGTAGCCTGAGTCTGGGTGCGGGCGTGTCCAGCGCCGACGGCCTGGGCCTGCAACTTGGCTTTAAACAGGACAACGCCTTCGGTTCGGGCAACTCGCTGGGCGTGGAACTCAACACCAGCAAGCTCAACCGCACCGTGGTGTTCAACACAACCAACCCCTATTTCACCGACGACGGCGTGTCGCGCACCATTGACGTATACCAGCGCACCACCAAGCCCTATGTCGATCTGAATAGTTACTCTCTAGAAACCATGGGCGCGAGCGTGCGCTTTGGCGTTCCTTTCACCGAAACGGACACGGTGTTTTTCGGGGTCGGTGCTGACCGCACCACCATCGTGCCCGGCACGCTGCTGCCCACGGCTTACAGCGACTTTGCCGACCAATTTGGCTACACGACCAACGCCGTGCCGCTCACCGTGGGTTGGGCCCGTGACACGCGTGACAGTGGCTTGGTGCCGAGTTCGGGACGTTTGCTGCGGGTCAACGGCGAGTGGAGCGTGGCCGGCGAACTGCTCTATGCCCGCGCCACCACGCAATTGCAGCAGTATTTCCCCCTGAGCAAAAAGATTACGCTGGCGCTCAATGGCGAGCTGTCGGTGGGCGCGGCTACGACTGACAAGGCTTACCCGCTGTTCAAGAACTATTACTCGGGTGGTTTGGGCTCGGTGCGCGGTTTTGAGCAGGGCAGTCTGACTACTGGCACCCAGCGCGCGCAAGGTGCCGTCTCGACGGGTGGCGCCAAGAAACTGACGATGAACGCCGAAGTGCTGTCGCCACTGCCCGGCGGCGGCAATGACCGCACGCTGCGCATGTACGGTTTTGTCGATGCGGGCGGCATCTATGGTGCCGACGAGACGATTGCGCTTGGCGACTTGCGCTCGTCCTTTGGCGTGGGCATCAGCTGGATTTCACCGGTGGGCCCGCTGCGACTTGCGGTGGCGCGTCCCCTGACCAAGTTCGATGGCGATAAAATGCAATCACTGCAATTTCAAATTGGAACCTCTTTCTAATGAAACTCTTCTACAAGCTGGCTGCTGTTGCCGCATTGCTGGCCTCCCTGAGCGCTGGCGTAATGGCCCAGGACTCCAAAATTGGCTACGTCAACACCCAGCGCATCACCACCGAGTCGTCAATTGCCAAGGCTGCTCAGGCCAAGCTGGAGCAAGAATTCTCCAAGCGCGGAAAAGAGCTGGCAGACCTGCAGGCCGCGCTGAAAACCTTCAGCGAAAAATTCGAGCGTGACGCGCCCACACTGACCGAATCGCAACGTGCCAGCCGCCAAAAAGAAGGCGCTGAACTCAACCGTGACTTTCAGCGCAAGCAGCGTGAATACCAAGAGGACCTGAATGGTCGCCGCAATGAAGAGTTGCAGCAAGTGCTGGACAAAGCCAACAAAGCGGTCAAAAAAGTGGCCGAAGACGAAAAGTACGACCTGGTCATCCAGGAAGTGGTGTACAGCAGCGCCAAGCACGACATCACCGACAAAGTGCTCAAGATCCTCAACGCTGCCGCTGCCAAGTAGGCGTGCACGGTGGCGCCGGCGTGTCTGAACTAAGGCTTGCCGCCATCGTCGCCGCGCTGGGCGGCGAACTGCATGGGGATGGCGATCAGCTAATTACCGGCTTGGCGCCTCTGGAGTCCGCCAGCCCGGGTCAGATCAGTTTCGTCAGCAACCCCCGCTACCAGCAGCAACTGGCCAGTTCCCAGGCGGCCTGCGTCATCGTAGGCCCGGCGCTGCAAGACGCCGCCTTGCGCCGGGGCGCGTGCATCGTCACTGACCAACCTTATTTGTACTTTGCCCGCCTGACGCAGCTCTGGCGCGCTAACTTGCGTGCCGCGCGCCCCAAGCAGGACGCGTCTGCCATCCACCCGTCTGCCGTGGTTGACCCTGAGGCCAGCATCCATCCCACCGCCCGCATCGGCGCTCTGTGCGTGATTGAACGCGGCGCCCAGATTGGCGCAGGCACCGAGCTGCGCGCGCGCGTCACCGTGGGTGAAGATTGTGAGGTTGGCGCTCGCTGCCTTTTGCACAGCGGCGTGGTCATCGGCGCGGATGGTTTTGGCTTTGCGCCTGACGGTGAGCGCTGGGAAAAGATTGAGCA
>CANGHQ010000064.1 GCA_947453585.1 Burkholderiales bacterium
CTGGGTTTCGCTGCGCTCCTCGTTGGTGGTGTTGCTCAGGCTGCTGGGGATGACGGTAACGCAGGCCAGTCGGGCGCCCGGGCGTGTGCCCAGCGAGCGGGCCACCGCCTGGCGCAGCGAATACAGCGTGGCGTCGGTGGCGTCGCGGTAGGGCACGGCCACCATCACGATGGGCACTTCCTCAATTTGCTGGGTCGGTAGCGGGCTTGGCTGGTAGTGCATGCCCGCAGCCTTGATCCAGCGTTTGAAATGGGTGCGAAAGGGCGTGGGCTCGGTGTTGGTGCCGCGCTCGGTGACGTGGACCTGGGTGGGGTGCGACAAATCAAAGGCCAAGAGCGCCGCCGAGGGATAGCGCTTGGCCGCTTCGGGCTCCAGGCAGCGCAGCACCACCTCTTGCAGCCAGGCCGGCAAATCAGAGCGGCGCTTGCGCGGGGGCACCGGGTCAATCCACAGGCGCTGGCGCATGCCCGCGGCCGTCTGCGGCTCGCCAAAAGGCAACTCCCCAGTACACAACTGGTACAGCATCACGCCGATGGCAAACACGTCGCTGCGCGGGTCGCCGCGCACGCCCACCACCTGCTCGGGTGCAATCCAGGCGGGTGATCCCACCGCCTTGCGCAGCTGTTCGGCCAGCAAATCGGGGTAATGGGCGTGCTGCGACAGACCAAAGTCCAGCAACACCGCTGCGCCAAATTCGCCCAGTGGCTGGGCGGCCGGGTCGGGCTCGGTGGCGCCCGGAGCGGGGCGAAACAGCACGTTTTGGGGTTTGAGGTCCAGGTGCACCGTGTTTTGCAGGTGCAAGGCGTGGGCGGCACGCGCCATGGCCACGCCAAGGCGGCTGATCACATCCACATCCAGCGGCTGCGGCGCGTCCAGCCAGTGCTGCAGCGTGCGCCCGGCGATGTATTCCATCACCAGATAAGGCATGCGCTCCAAGTCGCCCGCGGCCACAAAACGCGGCACGTGCGGGCCGGAAAGCACTTGCTGGATCTGGCATTCCACTTCAAAGCTGACGATGTTTTCTGCGCCGTCGCCGCTGGCCATGCGCGGCACTTTCATGGCCATCGGAAAGCCAGGGTCGTGCGTGCCCTGGGCGTAGGTCACGTGGTAAATGTGCGCCATACCCCCGCTGTGGATGCATTCGCCAATGGTGAAGCCATCAAGCTCGCTGCCCTGCGTCAAGAGTTTCATCGCCCCGTCTCCAGCCGGCTGGCGAAAAATTCGGGCAACCCGGCGCGGCGAATCGCGTCAGCGGCGGCCGCGTGGTCGTAGTGCACGCGGTGAAAAGTCAGCAGCGCCGCAGCTTGGTCAAACAGTGCGTACATGGCCTGCGGGTTGCCGTCGCGCGGCTGCCCCACTGACCCCACGGTCGCCAGCCAGTGGCGGTGCCGGGGCACGGGAATGGCCACCCCGGCCTGCGGCTGAAACGGCATGAGCTGGCCCACCGCGCCGCGGTAATACAGGGTTTGCGCATGGACGTGGCCGCCAAACACATAGCGCACCTGTGGCCAGGCGCGCGCCGCGTCCAGACTGGCGGTGGCGGCCAAGGGGCTGTCTACATAGCGCCAGCGCTCGGGTTCGTTGACGCTGGCGTGCACCAGCAAGACGGCGCCTAGCTCGCGGGTGAGCGGCAACTGGGCCAGCCAGTTGCGTTGCTGCGCATTGAGTTGGCTGTGCGTCCACTGGGCGCCCATATCGCCCAACTGCTGCACAGCGCCGGGCGGGGCCAGCGTGACTTGTTCGTGGTTGCCGCGCAGCACCAAGGCGCCTTCGGCCTGCAAGGCCATGATGCAGTCCAGCACCTCGGCGGGCTGCGCGCCGTAGCCCACCAGGTCGCCCAAAAACGCAAACTGCTGCGCACCCTGCGCCCGGGCGTGCGCCAAGCAGGCTTGCAGCGCATGCAGATTGCTGTGGATGTCGGAAAGCAGTGCCAGTTTCATGACCGAAAAACCCACGACGATTGAAGATACGCCCATCATGCCGCATTCGCCTTGCGCGGTACTTGCGCATTGGGGGGTCAGATGCCCCGGCGCTCGGGCATCTAGGCCAACAAAGCCAAACCGTGCCAGCCTTCCCAGGCCATAAAGGCGGCTACCAGCAGCATCAAGGCGCCTGACAGATACGGCGCCTTGTCGGCCCAGCGGCCAAAACCGCCCCAGTGGCGGGCGGCGTGGCGCACACTGAGCGCGGCCAGGGCGCCCGAGGCGACCATGGTCAGCGCCAAGCCCAGGCTAAAGCCCAGCACCAGCGTAGCGCCCAGCGCCACTTCCTTGAGTTGCAGGCACAGCAAAAGCACGGTAATCGACGCCGGACAAGGAATCAGGCCGCCAGTCAGGCCAAACACCACGATCTGGCCAGTCGTCACCTCGCGCCCGGTGCCAAATCGCCGGGCGATATCGTCGGCGTGCGCCTGGGCGTGGCTGTCGAGCGCGGGCGTTGGCTGACTCAGTTTGGCAGGGTGAGATTCATGGTCATGGTCATGGTCGTGCACATGCGCATGGTCGTGGTCATGGTGATGATGGTGGTCATGGCCGTGGACAACCCGCCAGGTGCGAGACAGCATCCACAGCGCCGTGGCGGCAATCAGCACGGCGGACGCCAATTGCAGGTAGGGCTCGCTGGTGGCGGCGCTCCAGCGCTGGCCAAAATACAGGCCGCCCATGGCCACCGCCCACACCACCGCAGTGTGCGACAGCGTGGCCGCCAGGCCCAGCAGCACCGCCTGCCCCACGGTACCGCGCACCGCGATGATGAAGGCGGCCATCACCGTCTTGGAGTGGCCGGGCTCCAGCCCGTGCAAGGCGCCCAAAGCGATGGCGCTGGGAAGGAAGAGCCAAGCGCTGGCGCCACCCTGCTGCAAAAGGCTAGATAAATCATTCATCCACTGACTATAGATGCGATAGATCAAGGGTTAACCAGTAGGGTTACTTAGCACTCCCGGGCGTTGAGTGCTAATATTGCCGAATTGAACACAAGGAGTTCTGCAATGTCATATGCAATTGGATCGAACACCGCGCTGGCCACGGCCAACCCCTGGTCTTTGGTACCCGCGCTGGGCAATTTGGACGCTTATATTTCTGCGGCCAACCGCCTTCCCATGCTCACACTGGAAGAAGAACAGCGCTTTGCCCGCCAGTTCAAGAACGACAACGACCTGGACGCCGCCGGAAAGCTGGTGCTCTCGCACCTGCGCTTGGTGGTGTCGGTGGCGCGCCAGTACCTGGGTTATGGCCTGCCGCACGGCGACCTGATCCAGGAAGGCAATGTGGGCCTGATGAAGGCTGTCAAGCGCTTTGACCCGGACCAGGGCGTGCGCTTGGTGAGCTACGCGCTGCACTGGATCAAGGCCGAAATCCACGAATACATCCTGAAAAACTGGCGCATGGTCAAGGTGGCAACCACTAAGGCCCAGCGCAAACTGTTTTTCAACCTGCGCTCCATGAAGCAGCGCTTCAAGTCGGACGATGCTGCGGCCGACTTGGCCACGCACCGCGACACGCTCAGCCCCGAGCAGGTGAACGCCATGGCGCGCGAGTTGAAGGTCAAGCCCGAAGAAGTGCTGGAAATGGAAACCCGGCTTTCGGGCGGCGACGTGCTGCTCGACCCCATGGCCTCGGACGATGGCGAAGACGCCTTTGGCCCGATTGCCTACCTGACCGACAGCAACCACGAGCCCTTGGCCATGATCGAGGCGCACCGGCGCGACGTGCTGGCCTCGGACGGCATCAGCACCGCGCTGGACACGTTGGACGCCCGCAGCCGCCGCATCGTGGAGGAGCGCTGGCTCAAGGTCAACGACGACAACTCGGGCGGCATGACGCTGCACGACTTGGCGGCCGAGTATGGTGTGAGCGCCGAGCGTATCCGCCAGATTGAGGTCGCAGCGATGAAGAAGATGAAGACAGCGCTGGTCGAATACGCGTAAATCGCCGCGCTGGTCACCGAAATGCTGCACGGCTTGCGCCGCTGCAGCATTTTTTTTGGGTGTGGGATTTAGCGGATCAACTGGGCGATGTCGGCTGCCAGCACCGGCGCGCCGCTGCCGTAGCGGGTGAACAGGCGCAATTGGCCCTGGGTGTCAAACACATAGCTGCCCGCCGAATGGTCCATGGTGTAGCTGCTTGCGCTGGCGCCAGGCACTTTTTTGTAATAGATCTTGAAGTCTTTGGCCACAGCAGGCAGCTCTGCGGGCGCGGGGCGCAGGGCCAAGAAGCTGGCGTCAAAATTGGCCATATAGGCCTTGAGCAGTTCGGGCGTGTCGCGCTCGGGGTCTACGGTCACAAACAGGGCTTGCAGCCGGTCGCCATCTTTGCCCAGCAGGGCCTTTACTTCGACCAGCTCGGCCAGCGTGGTGGGGCAAACGTCCGGGCACTGGGTGTAGCCAAAAAAGACCACCACCACCTTGCCAGCAAAGTCTGACAGGTGGCGCACCTGCCCATTGTGGTCGGTCAGGGCAAAGTTCTTGCCGTAGTCGGCGCCGGTGATGTCAATCGAGCTGAAGGCGGGCTTTTGCTCGCCGCAGGCAGACAAGACGCCGGCCAGCAACACCGCCGCCAGCAGTGAAAAAGCACGCTGCCACGCACCGCGCCGCGACAAGCGATTAGCAAATAAAAGCTTCATAGCAGGTAGTGGTCCAGCAGCAGCGCGGCAAACAAGGCGCTTAAGTGAATCAGGGAAAAGCGGAAGGTTTCGCGCGCCAGTTCGTCCGAATAATTGCGCATCAGGCGCCAGGCGTAGACGCAAAACCACAGGCTCAAGACCACTGCAGCGGCCAGGTACAGCCACGAACTCATGCCCAACATGAAGGGCAGCAGGCAGGCGGCAAACAAAACCCAGGTGTAGAGCAAGATTTGCAGGCGGGTAAATTCGCTGCCATGGGTGACTGGCAGCATGGGCAGGCCGGACTTGCGGTAGTCCTCCACCCGATACAGCGCCAGGGCCCAGAAATGCGGCGGCGTCCACAGGAAGATGATGAGGAACAGCACAAAGGCTTCGGGCCCCACGTCCCCCGTCATCGCCGCCCAACCCAGCACCGGCGGCATGGCGCCCGAGGCGCCGCCAATCACGATGTTTTGCGGCGTGAGCGGCTTGAGGATAACGGTGTAAATCACCGCATAACCGACAAAGGTGGCAAAGGTCAGCCACATGGTCAGCGGGTTGACCCAGAAAAACAGAATGCACGAGCCGGCCACGCCCAAAATGGCCGAGAACAACAGGGTTTGGGTGTTGCTCAACTCGCCACGCGCGGTGGGGCGCCACGAGGTGCGCTTCATCTTGGCGTCGATGCGCTGTTCGACGATGCAGTTAAAGGCCGCCGCTGCGGCTGCCACCAGCCAAATACCCAGACAGGCCAGCGCCGCCAGCCCTACCTGGGCCAACGAAGGCACGCCGGGTACGGCCAGCACCATGCCAATCAGGGCGCAAAAAACGATAAGTTGGATAACGCGCGGCTTGGTCAAGGCATTGAATTGGCGCATCACCGAAATCTGGGCGGCGAGGGGCGACAGGGGTTGGCTAGAGGCGGTCACGTGGGTACTTTCTGGGTGCGGGGAAGCGCAGAGTGCAGGCGCGCATGTTGATGGGTGGCGGCCAGGATCCAGACCAGGGTGGCGCCCATGGCGCCGGCGCCGCCGGTATGCAGCACGGCAGCCAGCAGCGGCCAGCCCAGAACCACATTGCTCAGGCCCGTGGCCACTTGCAAAATCAAGAGGCCGGTCAGGCAGCGCACGGGAGTAGCCAGCGTGGGAAGGCGGCGCAGGCGCCAAGCCAGCCAGCCCAGCACCAGCACCGCCACCACGGCAAACAGCCGGTGAGAAAAGTGGATGGCTGTGAGGGCCTGAAAGCTCAGGGGCGTGCCGTCACTAGCCAGCCCCAGCGGGCGCCACAGCGCAAAGCCCTGGGCAAAGTCCATCACGGGCCACCAGCTGCCTTGGCAGGTCGGAAACTCAGCACAGGCCAGCACAGCGTAATTGGTGCTGACCCAGGCACCCGAAAGCACCTGCACCAGCAACACACCCAGCGCCGCCAACGTGGCAAGACGCAGCGCGCCAGACACGGGCAGCGGCGCTTGCGCATGCAGCATCTGCGACTGCCGCACCGCTTGCAGGGCAAGCAAAGCCAGCAGCACATAGCCACCCAGCAAATGCAGGCTGACAATCGCGGGGAAGAGTTTCATGGTCACCGTCAACGCGCCAAACGCACCCTGGAGACACACCCAAATCAAGGTGGCAGTGGCCCACCAAGGGCTAAGCAGCGTATCGGCCGGGGAGCCACGCTTGCGCCGCGCCAACATCCAGGCGCTGACTGCGAGCACCAAAATAAGCAGGCCCACGCTGGACGCCAGGTAGCGGTGCACCATTTCAATCCAGGCCTTGCCATGGGTAACGGGGCCATCAGGGGACGCCGTTTGCGCCAGCGTGATCGCAGCTTGCGCACCCACTGGGGTGGCGTGGCCGTAGCAGCCCGGCCAATCAGGACACCCCAAGCCGCTATCGGTCAGGCGGGTAAAGGCGCCAAACAGCACCAAATCAAAGGTCAAAAACAAAGTGAGCAGGGTTAAGGCCTGCAGGCGGCCCACCGGCTGCGCCTTGCGGTGGCGCCAACGCAACCAAGCCAGCGGGCCAGCAGCCAGCAGCAGCCCCACCAAGGCTAGGCGCAGCAAGGCGGACCAGTCAAAAGAAGCGGTTTGCATGGATCAGATCAGGCGGGGCAGGCGGGTCGGGTGGATAGAGGTGGTGGGCGCATTAGCGACCGGCGTTATCCCAAGACGCCGCGGCACGCAACAGGCGCTCTAAGTCTCGCTTGGCCTTGGGTGCCTGCTCGGCGTCGAGTTGCGCTGGAAAACGCAGCATCCAGTTGCCCAGCGGATCCACCAAGAAAAGGTGATCGTGCAGCGTGGCGCCAGTGGCCGGCGCCAACCAGGCTTGCAGGTCTTTGGCGGGCACGCGCAGCACCGTGGCGTTCTTTAACGCGGGCAGCAGTTCAGGCGCCACGGGCGCTGCGTCGTCAACAAGCCAGACCCAGTCCAGCCGGTCTTTGTCTTTGCCCAAGCCTTCGCGCAGTTGGCGCTGCAAATACAACTGGCGCCCGCAGGCGGCGTCACACGCGGCACCCGACACACTGATGAGCAACCATTGGTCCTTAAGCGACTGCAAATTGACCTGTGTGCCGTCTAGCGCGGTGGCGACCACGTCGGGCAAGGGGCGCTGCGGCGTGATCAGTTCGCCAAAATTGCGCCGCCCCTCGGGGCGCACCACGTAGTAGGTGAAATACGACGCCACCACGGGCGCGGCACATATCAACAAAACCAACAGCATCTTCAATCGCCCCGTGCGGGTTTGCTGCGGTGCGGCCAAGTCCTGGGACGTGGGCAAGGAATGCACGGTCAGGCCCAAAGGATGGTCGTCAAAGGCTGGGGGGTGGGACATGGGGATGCGTTTCCTGAAACCGGGCCGTCGGACGGCGAAAAAAATGAAACCAAAAGTAGAGGCCAACGATCAGCGCCGCCAGCGCAAACCACTGAAAGGCGTAGCCGTAGTGCTTTTCCACACCCAGCGCAAGGGCCGGCCAATCCCGGCGCAGTCCGTCACTGGCCGGGCCACTTTGGCGAATCGTAAAGTCCGCCAGCGCCAGACCGCTCTCGCTGCGAAATCGGTCAAGGTGGAGATTTTGCCGGATAAGTCCGGTGCCCGGCGCGCCGGGCTCGTATAGCTTGGACGGCGGCGGGGCAATTTGGCCTTCTACCCACACCAGTCCGGGGGGCGTTTGCACGGCAGGCGCTTGGTCCCGAACCTCAAAGTTGCGCCCAACCCAGCCGCGCTGCACCAGCACCACCTGCCCGGTGCTTTGCAGGCGCAAGGGCGTGAGCACAAAAAACCCTACCTTGCCATCCATCTGGCGGTTGTCCAGGTACACCGTGTGCGCCGCCTCCCAGTTGCCCGCCACCCGCACCGGGCGGTACAGGGCGGCCGTCAGACCTGGCAATTGCGCGAGTGCGGCGGCATCCAGCGGCGCCTGGCTGGCCTGGGCCTGCATGGCGGCGTGCATCGCCTCCTTTTGCGCGGCGCGCCCCAGCTGCCAAAACCCCAAATAAATGCCCAAACAGGCAAAAAACAGGGCTGCAGCAGTGACGAGGTAAAACTTTCGCTTCAAGTTCAAAAGATAATCCGGGTTATGA
>CANGHQ010000065.1 GCA_947453585.1 Burkholderiales bacterium
AAACACCCAGTGTTGGGTGCTTCGGTTGGTGCGCGCAATGCGCAGCAGCAGTTTGAACGCGCCGTCGGCAATGGCGGACACGTAATTGAGCGTGAGCGCCACCGGCGAGCCCAGGCACTTGTCGTGGGACACGATGGCATGCACCACGGTAGCCGCCGTGATGCCACCAAACGGCCCGACCATATTGGCCCAGGCCGGGCTGGTGGCACCCAGGTAGCTACCGTCGGCTTGGGGCTGCAATTGCAGCGCCGCGTCAAAGGGGTGAAGGCTCATGCGCCGGCCTTGGTGGATTGCCCCAGCGGGGCGCAGGCGACATGCATCATTCGGCGCGCACCCAGGTTTGGGTGCGGCCCAATAACGGGGTGCCAACATAGCCACGCACTTCCATCTTCTTGCCACCGTCCACCGGGGTCAGGCGCAGGCGGTAGTCGGTGCCGTTTTCGGGGTCGAGGATCTTGCCTTCTTCCCACACGTCTTTGCCGTCGACCTTTTTACCGCCACGGATGATTTCCATACCGATCTTTGGCTTGCCCTTGCGGTCGTCGGTACATTTCTCGCAATTAGCTTCGGCATTGGGTTTGGGGTCCAGCGACTTTTCCACCACGCCAGACAGGGCGCCGCTGGCGTTGGCGCTAATGCGGATTACGGCCTTGGGCTTTTTGGTTTCGTCGTCAATGGTGTGCCACGCGCCCAAGGGCGTCATTTGGGCCTGGGCAAAGGCGGCAAGACCGAGCAAGCTGGCAGCAAAAACTACTTTTTTCATAACAATCTCCTTGGGTTGGTGTGGGACAGGGACGGGTGACAGCAAAAAAAACTTTAAGCAAACACCGCGTCGGTATCCATCAGCACGGCGCTGCCCGCGCGGGCCGTTTGCATCAGGGTGGCGGTCTCAGGGAACAGTTTGGCAAAGTAAAAGCGTGCGGTTTGCACTTTGGCTTGGTAGAAAGGGTCCGGGTTGCCTTCGGCAATCTCGCGCAGCGCCACTTGCGCCATACGGGCCCAAAAATAGCCAAACACCAAGTGGCCGGCCACACGCAGGTAGTCCACGGCGGCAGCGCCCACTTCGTCGGGGTTTTGCATGCCTTTCATGCCGATTTCCATGGTGAACTGCGTCATCTGCTCGCCCAAGGTGGCCACGGGGGTGATGAACTCTTTCATGCTGGCGTTGCTAGCCTCTTCTTTGGCCAGTGCGCCAATGAGCTTGCCAAACTTGCGCAGCGTGGCGCCCTGGTTGCCCAAGATCTTGCGGCCCAGCAAATCCAGTGACTGGATGGTGTTGGTACCCTCGTAAATCATGTTGATGCGGGCGTCGCGCACAAACTGCTCCATGCCCCATTCCTTGATAAAGCCGTGGCCGCCAAACACCTGCAAGCACGACGAGGTGGCAGCCCAGCCGTTGTCAGTGATGAAGGCTTTGACGATGGGCGTGAGCATGGCCAGCAGTTCGCCCGCGTCTTTGCGCACTTGTTCGTCGGGGTGGCTGTGCTCCTGTTCAAGCAGCATGGAACCATAAGCCTGCAGGGCGCGGCCGCCTTCGGCGTAGGCGCGTGCCGTGAGCAGCATCTTGCGCACATCAGGGTGCACGATGATGGGGTCGGCGGCTTTGTCCTTGGCTTTGACGCCAGAGAGCGAGCGCATCTGAATGCGGTCTTTGGCGTAAATCACGGCGTTTTGGTAAGCCACTTCGGTCAGGCCCAAAGATTGGTTGCCCACGCCCAGGCGCGCGGCGTTCATCATCACGAACATGCCGTTCATGCCCTTGTTGGGCGCGCCCACCATGCTGCCCACAGCGCCGTCGAGCACCATCTGGCAGGTGGCGCTGGCCTTGATGCCCATTTTGTGTTCCAGGCCGCCGCAATAAATGCCGTTGCGCTCGCCCAGGCTGCCGTCGGCATTGACCAAAAACTTGGGCACCACAAACAGGCTCACGCCCTTGATGCCGGGAGGCGCATCTGTCAGGCGCGCGAGCACCAGGTGAACGATGTTTTCGCTCATGTCGTGTTCACCGGCGCTAATAAAGATCTTGTTGCCGGTGATGCGGTAGCTGCCATCGGGCTGCAACTCGGCCTTGGTGCGCATGAGGCCCAGGTCGGTGCCGCAATGGGACTCGGTCAGGCACATGGTGCCGGTCCATTGGCCGCTGGTCATTTTGTGCAGGTAGGTAGCTTTTTGCTCGTCGGTGCCGTGGGCGGCCAGCGAGGCGTAGGCGCCGTGCGTGAGGCCGGGGTACATGGTCCAGGCCTGGTTGGCGCTGTTAAGCATCTCGTAGAACATCTGGTTGACCACCAGGGGCAGGCCCTGGCCGCCATAGGCTGGATCGCAACCCAGCGCCGCCCAGCCGCCTTCGACGTACTGCGCGTAGGCTTCCTTGAAACCCTTGGGCGTGGTGACGCTGTGGGTCTTGGGGTCTAGGGTGCAGCCTTCGGCGTCACCGCTGATGTTCAGGGGAAACAGCACCTCGGTGGCGAACTTGCCGCCTTCTTCGAGCACGGCGTTGATGGTATCGGCGTCCATGTCGGCGTGCTTGGGGATGTGCTTGAGGTCGTCAACCACGTGCAGCAACTCGTGCATCACAAACTGCATGTCGCGCAAAGGCGGGGTATAGCTGGGCATGGGAAAGACTCCTTGAAACTAATAAAACAGAAAAACTAGGAAGAAATAAGCGCCGCGCCCGGCACGCCGTAGCGGGCCAGGATGTCGTCAAAGCCGCGGTTGGCGCGTGCCAGCGAACCGGGGTTTTTCAAAAAACGGGCCTCGTAATGCAAGGCCAAAATCAGGGCGTGGATCTCAAAGGCCACTTGCTGCTCGTCCGCGTCGGGCGTAAGGTGGCCGCATTGCTTGGCCAGTACCACGGCGCGGTACAGGGCCTGCAGCCAGGTTTGCACCGAACTGGCAAGCGCCTCGCGCACCGGGCCGGGCCGGTCGTCAAATTCGACGGCACCACTGATAAAGATGCAGCCCGACTCAATCTCAACAGCCACGCGCTTCATCCAGTTGTCAAACAGGGCGCGCACGCGGGGCAGGCCCTGGGGCGCCTTGAGCGCGGGGTAGAAGACCTCTTGCTCAAAACTGGCAAAGTATTCGCGGATCACCGAAATCTGCAGCTCTTCGCGCGAGCCAAAGTGGGCAAAGACGCCCGACTTGCTCATGTGCATGCGCTCGGCCAGGTGGCCAATGCTCAGGCCTTCGAGGCCCACCTGGGTGCTCATGCTGACTGCCGCTTGCACGATGGCCTGCTTGGTTTGCTGGCCTTTGAGCATGGCGCGGCCGCTGGGGCGGTCAAGTTCGGCCACCAGAGTTGAATCTTCAGAATAAACGGGCAAGGACATCAGGGCGCGGGCATAAAAATAGTACGGTCGTGCTATTTTGCACCATTTATACATTTGCCCCGGCGCTTGCTGGCGCCGACGTGACGCGCCAGTGCGCTGATTGCTGCGTCTAAGACGAGCGGATCATGGTGCCAAAGGCCTGGTCGGTAAGGATTTCAAGCAGCAGCACGTGGGGCACGCGTCCGTCCACGATGTGCACCGCCTTGACGCCGCTTTTGGCCGCGTCCAGCGCGCCGCTGATCTTGGGCAGCATGCCTCCTGAGATGGTGCCGTCGGCAAACAGGGCGTCAATCTGGCGCGCGCTCAGCTCGGTGAGCAGTTCGCCCGCCTTGTTGAGCACGCCGCTGATATTGGTCAGCATCAAGAGCTTTTCGGCGTGCAGCACCGTGGCCAATTTAGCCGCCACCACGTCAGCGTTGATGTTGTAACTCTCGTTGTTCTCGCCAAAGCCAATGGGACTGATGACGGGAATAAAGGCGTCGTCTTGCAGGGCCTTGACCACGCTGGGGTCAATGCTGACGATGTCGCCCACCTGGCCGATGTCATGCTCGATGCTGGGGTCGGCGTTGTCGAGCATTTTGAGCTTCTGAGCCCGGATCATGGCGCCATCGCGCCCGGTCAGGCCCACGGCCTTACCGCCGGCCTGGTTGATCAGACCTACGATGTCTTGCTGCACCTCGCCGCCCAGCACCCATTCGACCACTTCCATGGTTTCGGCGTCAGTCACACGCATGCCCTGGATGAAGTTGCCGGTCTTGCCCAAGCGTTTAAGGGCGTTCTCAATCTGCGGGCCGCCGCCGTGCACCACCACCGGGTTGATGCCCACAAGCTTGAGCAGCACCACGTCTTGCGCAAACGCGGCTTGCAAGGCAGGGTCGGTCATGGCGTTGCCGCCATACTTGATGACCATGGTTTTGCCATGGAACTTGCGGATGTAAGGCAGGGCCTGGGCCAGGATGTCGGCTTTGTCGTGCGGGCTGAGAGTGGTCATGGTGGGATGGTGAAAAGTGCCAAAGGCGCTTGAGTGCAAATACCGCGATTATTCACGCAAGGCCGGGAGCCGGAAAACCTGGCACGCATTGCGCCAGCACGGTGCGTAGTGCGGTGTCGTCATTGGCCAAAGCCGCTGCGCGCAAGGCTTGCAAATGCACATCAAGCACCGGCCAGGGCAAACAGGCCTCTTGCGCCTTCATGATGCGCGGGTGGGCGGTGGGCTCGGGGTTGTCGCCGATCAGCAGCTCTTCAAAGAGCTTTTCGCCAGGGCGCAGACCGGTAATTTCTATGCTGATATCGCCCTCCGGGTGCGCCGCCTCACGCACCGTCAAGCCCGAGAGCTGCACCATGCGCCGCGCAAGATCCACGATCCTGACCGGCTCACCCATGTCGAGCACAAATACATCGCCGCCCTGCCCCATGGCGCCGGCCTGTAGCACCAACTGCGCCGCCTCAGGGATCGTCATGAAATAGCGCGTGACATCCGCGTGGGTGACGGTGAGCGGGCCGCCGCTGGCCAACTGCTGGCGAAACAGGGGCACCACGCTGCCGCTGGACCCCAGCACATTGCCAAAGCGCACCATGGAGAAACAAGTGGAGCCCGGCTGCGCCGCCAGCGCCTGCAGCACCAATTCGGCCATGCGCTTGCTCGCGCCCATCACATTGGTGGGGCGCACCGCTTTGTCGGTGCTGACCAGCACAAAGCGCTGCGCACCACTGGCCAGCGCGGCCTGCGCCACGTTCCAGGTGCCAAAGACGTTGTTGAGCACGCCCTCGCCCGCGTTGTCTTCCACCAGCGGCACGTGTTTGTAGGCCGCTGCGTGGTAAATCGTGCTGGGTCGGTAGTCCATGCAGACGCTGCGCATACGGTCGGCGTGCACCACGCTGCCCAAGAGCGGAACCAGCACCACGCCCAGGGCCTGCGCGCGGCTCAGGGCTTCAAGCTCTTGGTGAATCAAATACAGGCCAAACTCGTTGTGGTCGAGCAGCAGCAACTGGAACGGACGCTGCAGCACGATGCTGCGGCACAACTCCGAGCCAATGCTGCCACCCGCGCCGGTGACCAGAACCACTTTGCCCGCCAGATCGCGCGCCAGCAACTCGGGCTGCGGCGGCACGGGTTCGCGCCCGAGCAGGTCTTCAATATCAAGCTCGCGAAAATCTTGCACCGTGACCCGCCCGGTGGCCAGATCGGCCATGCTGGGCAAGGTGCGCACGTGCACAGGCAGCGAGTTGAGCGACTGGATAATGGCCAGGCGCCGCTGGCGCGAAGCGCTGGGCATGGCCAACAATATGTCGGTAATGCCCTCTTCCAATACCCGCTGGTGCACTTGCGCCGCGGCGCTGACCATGACGCCGTTGATACTGCGCCCGACCTTGACCGGGTCGTCGTCCACAAAACCCACGAGTTTGAATTGCCGCGATACAGCCATGGCCACCGCAGTTTGCACACCGGCCGTGCCCGCGCCAAATATCAGCAAGCGTTTGGTATCGGCATGGTCACCGGCAAAATCCAGGCCCGCCAGCCAGAACCGGGCAAATGCACGGCTCGCACCCACCAATATCAGAAAAATAAGGGGCTGCAATATCCCCAGGCTGCGCGGCACCATGGTCCACTGGGCCCATAGCAAAAGTACAGAAAGCAGTGCGCCATACAGCGCCACCGCCTTGGCCGTGGCGATCAAAGCTGCTTGACCGGTATAACGAAAGATGGCGCGGTACAGGCCAAAGCGAACGAATACTGGAATGGCAAGCAGGGGCGCCAGCAGATAAACCCGCAATTGCAGTTGCGTTGGGATATTCGGGGTATCGAGTCGCAAGGAAAACGCCATCCACGTCGCTAGCAGGGACAGCAATACATCCACCGTCATTACCGCAAACTGCTTGCGCGTGCGTGACCAGGCGAGTACTTCAAATTGCATAGTTAGGGCGACTCAGGAAACAGCCTATGAGGCAAATGCGGCGGCTGGCAGGGCTGTCAATGGCTGCATTGCAAAGGCGGCATGTAAAGGCGCGGCGCTAATAAAAAACTACAAAGAAAAACCGCCTGTGCGCATCAATGTGCGCTGGCAGGCGGCTTCACCACACCAGAGTATGTGGCGCAATACTTTACTCGGGCTTTACCGCAAAGGATTCTTTGCTCTGGCCTTGGGCCACCAAGGAGGTGAGCCACTTGGGTGTCAGGCCACGGCCAGACCAGCTTTCGCCATTGGGGCCACGGAACTTGGCTGCCACGGGGGCGCTTGCCTTACGTGCTGCTTTGGGGGCTTTGACGGCACCTGTTTTTGCCTTGGCAGGACGACCGGGCTTGCCCGATTTGCCAGACTTGGGCGACTGCAGGTCTTTAACGGTAATACCGAAGGCTTGCATCTTGGTCAAAATCTCTTTGACCGTGGCGATGAAGTCTTTGGATTTGATCTCGTTGGCCTGCTTTTGCAGTTTTTCGATCTGGGACTGGATATCAATCAGGTTGCTCATGGGTAAATCTCCGCTTAGTGAATAGTGAACCTCGAAATTGTAAATCACTTTTAAATTAGTGCGAGACATCTTTGCGACGCACCACGCGCAAAAATGTCAGCCATAGTATGTAAAGATCCATCCAGAACGAGTGTATTTGCAAATAGCGCTGGTCTAAGGCCACTTTGTCGGGTATGGGCAGGGTGTCGCGTCCGTTCACTTGCGCCCACCCTGTCAGGCCAGGAACGAGCTGGTGCACGCCGCATTGCGTGCGCAGCTCAATCAGGTCGTGCTGGTTGAACAAAGCCGGACGAGGACCGACAAAACTCATATCGCCCCGCAAAATACTCCATAACTGCGGAATTTCATCCAAACTGCTTTTTCGCAAAAAAGAGCCTATGGGTGTAAGAGCGGCGTCTGCGTTGCGCAGCAAATGGGTAGCCACTGCAGGTGTGCCGACCCGCATGCTGCGAAATTTGGGCATTTTGAAAATACTATTGTTTCGTCCAACCCGGTCGGACCAGTACAAGGCCGGCCCCTTCGAGGTCAGCCGCACCATGGACGCCACGATTACCAGGGGCAAAAGCAGAAAAATGCCAGCAATCAGCGCCAACAGAACGTCAAAAGCGCGCTTGATCATGGTTTTGCTCCGGTAAACGCGCGGCGAAGACCCTCTTCCAGGGTGACGGGCGGCGTCCATTGCAACAATTCGCGCGCCTTGGAAATGTCGAGCTGCAAGCTGCTGCATAAACGGTCCACCGCCGCGCGCTTGCCCAACAGGGACGCAAGCGATGCCAGCACACCGACCGGCACCGAAAGCAGGCGCGCCGGGCGACCGGCGGCGCGCGCCATCGCGCGAACCAGGTCGGGCGTGGAAATATCGGCGCCGTCGCTGACCAAAAACGTTTGGTTTGCCGCTGCGGGGTGGCGTACGCAGGTAATGATGAAATCCACCAGGTTATCCAGCCCCACCAAACTGCGCAGGTTGTGCACCGCACCCAGAGGCAAGGGCACGCCGCGCTGCACTGCACGCGTGAGCGCCGCGAAATTGGCCTTGACCCCCGGGCCATAGACCAGTGGGGGACGAATGATTACTACTTCCATGCCCGTACTGTCCGCGATTTGGCGCAAACCCTGCTCGGCTTCCCATTTGGATAGGGCATAGGCGTCTTGGGGGGCAGGGGCGTCGCGCTCGGCAAATGAATGGCCCGCCGTGGTGGCTTCGCCATTGACTTTGACTGAGCTGACAAATAAGAAGCGGCGCACGCCCGCAGCAGCAGCCTGGGCGGCGAGCGCGAGTGTGGCCTCAACATTGACCTCGCGGAATGCCGCCAAGGGGTCGGCGGCTGTGTCGTGCATGACGTGGACGCGGGCGGCTAGGTGGATGA
>CANGHQ010000066.1 GCA_947453585.1 Burkholderiales bacterium
AGATGATTGCCCGATCGATCGATGGGAACTTGGCGCGTCCGGGTGCCCTGGCCATGCACAAGGTACAAACATGCCGTCCCAAGACTCGCAATTATTGAAAGTAGCCGACCCGGGCGCCGATTTTTCTGGGCACATGGGCCGCACGCTCCCTGAGTCCACACCGGGCTGGTCGCCCCGTTTGGGTGCGCCGCAGGGCAGCCCGAACATCATCGTGATCCTGCTTGACGACCTGGGCTTCTCCGACTTCGGTTGTTACGGTGGCGAAATTCAGACGCCGAACATCGACCGCCTGGCGGAACACGGCCTGCGCTACACCAACTACACCACCGTGCCCATGTGCACGCCAGCCCGTGCCGCCTTGCTAACGGGCAAAAACCCGCACAGCGTGGGTTGCGGCTGGCTCACGCACAACGACCCGGGCTACCCGGGCTACCGGGGAGAGATATCAAAGGACGCGCCGCTGATCCCCGAGCTGTTGCGCGAACAGGGCTGGTCCACCATGGCTCTGGGCAAGTGGCACAACACCTACGACCGCAACCTTCACAGCGCCGCCGACAACAGCGGCTGGCCTTTGCAACGCGGCTTTGACCGCTTCTACGGCTTCATGGGCGCAGAAACCAGCTACTACCAGCCCGACCGCATGCTCGAAGGCAACCAGCTCGCGCAGGTGGACGGGTATCCAGAAGGCTACTTTGCGCCAGATGACTACACCAGCCGCGCTATCGCCTGGATCGCCGAAAACCGCGCCAGCGCGCCAGACAAACCTTTCTTCACCTACCTCGCTTTCCAGTCGCCGCACACGCCGCACCACGCCAAGCCCGAAGACCAGGCCAAGTACCACGGGGTCTATGAGGCCGGCTGGGACGCCTTGCGGCTGGCGCGTTTTGAGCGCCAGCGCGCCATGGAGCTCATCGAACCCCACGCCGTGCTGCCGCCGCGCAACCCCGGCATCCCTGAGTGGGCGACCTTGCCGGCCGATCAGAAAGAACTCTACGCACGCTACATGGCGTGTTATGCCGGGCTGGTGGACAACGTCGATCAGAACGTGGGGCGTTTACTAGCCTTCCTGGAAAAGAGCGGCCAGCTGGACAACACGCTGATCATGATCACCTCGGACAACGGCGCCAACTCGATTGGCGGCCCCACCGGCGTGATGAACCTGCAGGACCGCCGCCAGGGCTTCCCCGAAGACGCCGCGCTGGTGCGCCGCTTGGTGGAGACCAACGCCGTCGGCGACGACGCGACCTACGCCGCCTACCCCAGCGGCTGGTCGCAGGTGTCCAACACTCCCTACCGCTTCTACAAGCGCACGCCCATGGCTGGTGGCATCCGCGTACCTTTTGTCGTGCACTGGCCCCAAGGCCTGACCGACCCGGGCGGCCTGCGCTCGCAATGGATTCACGTCACCGATGTGCTGCCCACCCTGCTCGACCTGACCGGCGGCAGCTACCCCCCGGTGCACCATGGCTACCGCACCCGCACTATGGACGGCAAAAGTTTCGCTGCCTCACTGCGCCAGGCCGATGCGCCGGTGCAGCGCCAGCGCCAGTACTACGAACTGCAAGGCAACCGCGGCTTTATTAGCGGCGACTGGAAAATCGTGTCGCTGCAGCCGCCGCTGCAGGCGCTGAACCTGGACAACTGGATGCTGTTCCACATCTCCAACGACCCAACCGAGGTGCAGGATCTGGCCGCCAGCCAGCCCGAGGTACTGCAGCGCCTGATTGCCGAATTTGAGGCCGAAGCCACGGCAAACTATGTCTACCCCATCGACAACCGCGACGACCGGCGCGCCATCACCCTGCCGCCGCACGAGCTGGCACAGGCCCTGGTGCCGCGCGACTTCTATCGCGAGAGCGAAGCCATCCCCGGCGTGACGGTGTCACCCATGATCGCCGACCGCGATTTCGTGTTGCGCGCGCAGTTCGATTGGCGCACCGGCGACGAAGGCGTGGTGGTGGCGCTGGGTGACCACTTCAGCGGCATGGTGGCATTCGTCATGGACGGTGCGCTGCACTTCACCTACCAGCTCTGGTACCGCCCGATCGAGCTGGCGCCAATTACGCTCTCCGCCGGAGCACAAGACTTTGTGTTGCGCTACAGCGCCTTGGGCGACCGCAAGGGCCAGGGCCACTTCACCTTGAACGGAGTGGTAGTAGTAGCTGCGGCCGACCTCTCGCCCACCCTGGTGCGCCTGCCCTCGGGCGGCCTGAGCGTGGGCATCAACAAGCGCCGCGCCATCAGCGAACGCTACGCCGACCGCGGCGCGTTTCGTTACACCGGACGCATAGACAGGGTTCGGCTTGAGCCCGGTGCCCAGCCGGCCGACTCGCCGATGGTGCTGGACGAGGCGGCCGTGCAGGCCCGCCTGCGGGTCGCAGCGGCACAGGCCTGACAAGCACGCAGCGCCCTAAGGCCCGACCAGGCTGCGGGCGATGCTCAACAAGCCCACCCCGCAGGTCAGCGCCACGCTCACGCGGCGCACCCCGTGGCCGCCGTAGCGTGCGAAAAGCCGGTTGCCCAGCGCGTCGCCCAGCAACACCACGGGCAAGGCCAGGGCAAAGAGCAGCAGCACTGGCACGGTGATGTGGCCGCCAACCAAGTAGGCGCCGGCGGCAATCAGACACACCGACAGCAGCCCCAGCGCGAGCGTCGCGCGGGCCCGGCCCAAGTCAGTGGCGGTGAGCACAAACAGCAGCACTACTGGCGGCCCGGCAATGCCCACGGCCCCTCCCAGCACGCCCGAGGCCAGCCCGGCAAGCGCCAGCGCAGGCAAAGTCAAGGCCTGGGGGCGGGGTGCAATCAAGAGCATGGCCGCCGACAAGGCCAGCACCAACAAGCCCATGCCCAAACGCAGGCCCGCGTCGCCCACCATGGTGTGGAGCCAGTAGCCCGCCGGCGTGCCCACCAGCCCCGAGAAAAGCAAAGGTAGAAAAATCCGGTGCGAGATCTGGCCACGCATCGCCGGCACGTTCTTCAAGGTGGCGGCCAGCGCCAGCAAGATGTTAAGCACCACCGCCTGCTCGGGCGGGAAAACCAGGCTCAGCATGGGGACTGCAATGATCGAGAAAGCCCAGCCAGTCATGGCCCGCACCACGGACGCCAGCAGCACCGAAGCACCCAGCCATAGCAGGGCCCCGGCGCCAATGTCACCCATGGCCAAGCGCCAAGCCCCTGGCGGCCCCGCCCTCTATGAGAAGGGCCTGATGCCTGCTCGGCATCATGGGCGCGTCAGTTCGCCTCGAGCTTCAGGTCTTTGGCGGCTTCGGTCATCCAGACCACGTCCGAGGCAATCTGCTGGCGGAATTCCTCCGAGGTCTTGCTGGATTTCAGCGTCATGCCAAAGGGTGTGAGTTTCTCCACCACAGGGGCGGACACCGCTGCGGCCGCGAACTCGCGCTGCAAGCGCTGCACGATGGCGGGCGGCGTGTCGGGGTGGACCGCAAAACCAGACCAGATGCGCAGCGGGGAAACGTTCACGCCCGCTTCGACGATGGTGGGCACATCCGGAAACTCTTTCAGCCGGGCCTGGTCGATGACGGCCAGCACCTTGACTTGTCCTTTGGGTGCATATTGCATACCGAAAATGGCCGGTGCCACGGTGAAATCCACCTCCCCGCCCATAACGGCCTTGACCATGTCGGGCCCACCTTTGTAGGGCACGTTGACACCGGTGAAACCAGCGGCTTTTTCCATCTGCGCAATCTTGAGATGTTCAATGGCTCCCTGACCGGGCGTTGCGTAGTTCAGCTTGCCAGGGTTGGCGCGACCAAAGGCCACCAGGTCTTTCATGGTCTTGTACGGTGACTGGGGGCCCACCATCAGCACCATGGGCGTGTCACCGGCAATCGTTAGCGGAAGCAGCTGCTTGTTCAGGTCAAACTTTTTCTGCACCACTTGTACGCCCACCATGCCTTGGTTTAGCTGGATCACCGTGTAACCGTCGGCCGGCGCAGACAGCACCGCCTGCAATCCCAGCATGAACATGCCGCCGGGCTTGTTCTCGACCACGATCGGCTGCTTGAGCGACTTCTCCAATTCCAGCGCCATGGTTCGCACGCCCACATCGGCGGCACCACCGGCGGGTAGCGGGATGACGATCCTGATCGGGCGGTTGGGGTAGTCGGCCTGCGCCAACGCTGGCAGCGCAGCGACTAGCAGTGACGCGCCGGCAAGACTAAGGGCTAGGCGTCGGCAGATGAGTTGGGTTTTCACAGAGTCTCCTTTTTTATAAATGTGATTGGTGCGCCGGATCCGCTTTAGGCCGCAGCCCCGTGCGTCCAGCGTCCGGGCCGCGCATCGGTGATCTGTCCGTTTTCGATCACGGTCTGCCCTGACACCAGCGTGGCCACATAGCCCATCGACTTTTGGATCATCCGGCGCCCGCCCATGGGCAAGTCGCGCACGATCTCGGGCATGGGCAGGGCCAGTTGCTCGAAGTTGATGAGGTTGATGTCGGCCTTCATTCCGGCGGCGATGACACCCCGGTCGCTCAGGCCCATGTGTGCTGCGTTGCGCTGCGTGAGCATCTGCACCACCTGGGATAGCGGGATCTTCTCACCCCGCGTGCGCTGCAGGCCCCAATGCGCGAGCATGGTGGTCGAGATGCTGGCATCGCAAATGGTGCCCACGTGGGCGCCCGCGTCACCCAAAGAACAAAGCACGTGGGGGTGCATCATCATTTCACGCACCCGGTCGAGCGAACCGTTGAGGTAGTTGTGGATCGGGAAATACACCAGGCTGTTGCCATCGCCCTGCGCGAGGTGGTCGTACATCAGTTCCCGGGCTGACACGCCGCGCACCTTGGCCTGGGCCCCGAACGACAGCGTGGGCAGCGGCTCGTAGTCCATGCTGCCGTCCGCAGCCGGCACCAAGGGGAACAGCGTGAATGCGATCTGCTCGAAGTGCTGGATGACGAAGTCGGCCAGCGGCGGCACGGACGAGCCTTCCACCGACAGGCTCACCGGCGCTTCCGACAGGATGCGCGAGCGCGTAGTGGGCTCGCGCAACTGGGCCGCGCGCTCTTTGGCCGGCAGGTGCGCAATGGCCTGGTAGCTGGGAAACGCAGCAAGCAAGTTGAGCGTGGTGTCGAGCCCATTGAACACGCCGATACCGCGCGGCGAGGCCTGCAGCTTGACGTCAATGCCCTTGGCCGCGCTGGCCAAGGCAGCGTCGCCCAGCCACTGGCTTTGCTGGGGCGCGATGACGCGGTCCATCCAGGTGATGGAAATGGGCCGGCCGGCGGCTTTGGCCATGGCTTCGAGCTTGGCGTACTCGCGGTCAAAGCGCGCTTTCTCTTCTTCGGGTGCGCCCCGTGGGCTGGCGAAGTCGCTGATGCCCTGAAGCACGCGGTAAGGCAGGTCTTTCAGCACGGCGGCCAGGCTGTTGAGCTCGACCGGTGACACCTCGAAGGACGGCGTCATCCGGCCTTGCGCGGTGCGGTGGGTTTCGGTGCTGCCCATGGCCAGACCACAGGCGCCGTCGAGCAGCGCCTGGCGCAGCAAGCCCTGCATCTGCACGATGTCATCGGCCGTGGCGGGCTCGCCGCGTGCGGCACGCTCGCCCATCACATACAGGCGCAAGGTGTCGTGCGGCACCAGCGTCATGAAATCGAGCGAATGCGGCTGCGCGTCGAGCACGCGTCCGTAATCGGTGAAACTTTCCCAGTTCCACTTCACGCCCTCGGACAGCGCACTTCCCGGAATCTCCTCCACACCTTCCATCAGGTCGATCAGCACGTCGCGGTCGCCCGGTCGCACCGGCGCAAAGCCGACCCCGCAGTTGCCCATCACCACTGTGGTCACGCCGTGGTAAATGCTTGGGGCAAAGGTCTCGTCCCAAGAGGCTTGGCCGTCGTAGTGGGTATGGATGTCCACAAAGCCCGGCAGCACGTGCAGGCCGGTGGCGTCAATGGTCTTGCGGGCGGGCTCGTCGATGTGGCCCACGGCGATGATCTGGCCGCCGCGTATGCCCACGTCCGCCATGTAGGGTTCTGCCCCGGTGCCGTCGATGACGGTGCCGCCTTTGATGAGGGTGTCGAGCATGCTCATTGCTCCTTCAGACCAAGCTTGGCGACGCGGGCCTTGTTGAGCACCAATTCGTCACGAATCTGGGCCGCAAAGGCGGCGGGTGATGCGCTTGCCTCCATCTTTCCGCCAACCTGGTTGATCATTTCCAGCACACCGGGGTCAGCAACGGAGGCTTTCAGGGCGGCGGCGAGCCGGTTGACCTCAGCGTCCGGCGTGGCAGCCGGGACCACCAGGCCACCCCAGGGCTCGTCCTGGTATTTGGCCAGTCCCGATTCGGCCATGGTCGGCACGTTGGGCAACTGCGGCATGCGCACGGCGCCCGTGGTGGCCAGCCCGCGCAGCTTGCCTGCTTTCATTTGTTCCACCACCGCACCGGGTGGCGCAAAGACGAAGTCGATGGAGCCTGTTTGAACGGCGAGCACGCCTTCGATCGAACCCTTGAAGGGCACGTGGGTGGCTTTGAGCCCGCCGGGGACTTTTTCTTCCATCTGCTCAACCATGAGATGGGTGGGGGAGCCCTTGCCACCACTGCCGAAATTGAGCTTGTCGGGCGCGGCCTGCATCGCCTTGATCAGATCAGCCACGGTGGCATAGGGCGAGTTCGCAGCCACCACCAGCACATGGGGGCTGGAGCTGACTTTGCCGATCGGCTTGAAATCGCGCAGCACGTCCGTGCGGCCCGTGATTTCCTGCGCCGTCAGGATGCCGGAGTGCAGGTACAGGATGGAACTGCCGTCGGCCGGTCCGGTGGCCACTGCACGCACCGCGATCTGTCCGGAAGCGCCCGCCTTGTTTTCCACGATCACCGGCTTGTTCAGATTCTTGGAAAGTGCTTGGCCGAGCTTACGTACAAACACATCCACGCCGCCGCCTGCAGGCAGGGGCACCACGATCTTGTAGACCTCAGGGCCCGCAGCGGTCTGGGCCATGGCCATCGGGGCCAGGCAGGCCAGCACCACCGCGGCGGTCAAGCCGGTCAATGCGCGGCGAAGTTTGAAAGGTTTCATGGGTGTCTCCTGTTTGGTTTTTATATCGTTGCATCAATCGCGTTGGCGATGGATGTTCGCTTCAATCGAATTGATGATGGAGCCCGGAGCCTGGGGGCCCGGCTCAATCACCACGCGGTCAATCGTCCCGCTGTAGGGAAAGGTGCGCTTGGAAGCGTAGCGGTGCGAAACGCGCTGGCGCCGGTCCATGCCGATATCAATGCCCTCGACATGGATGCCGATGATGGTGGGGGACATGCCGGTGTAGGGCACCGCCTCCACGCCATTGACCAGCATGCGCCCTTCGCCGCGGCGTTGTCCCAAGGCGCGGTATTCGAGCACCACGTCCTGTGCGCCGGCCGCCAGCGCCACCGGAGGCAGCTCCACCGGCGACATCCAGCGGTGAAACACAAAATGCAGTTGCCCGTCCATGACGTAAAGCACCAGGCCCACAAAGGCCTCGCCGATAGCGAAGATCACGCCGTCCTGGCCCGGCTGCCAGTCAAAGCGGCTGCGGATGGTGAAACTGCGGTCCCCCAGCAAGGGGGCCACGATGGCGCGCGCCACGGTCGGCGTGCCGGCAAAAAAGGTGCGCGGCTGGTTGACCGTGTGCGCCATGAAGGGCGGTATCGTCACCGCGCGCTCTAAGGCCCGGTTGTCCAGCGGGTAGACGTAGTTGGCGCGCGCGTCGGCATCGAAGGCGGCCGCCATGCTTGCCACCCGCTCGGGCTGCTGCGCCGCCAAATCGGTGGTCTCGCAAGGGTCGCTTGCCAGGTCAAACAACATCCAGTGGTCCAGCGAGGCAATCACGCCACCGCGCGGCTGGAGTGAGGCGATCTTCCATTGGCCGGCAATGTAGGCGCGGTTTGCCTCCAGCTCGTAATGCTGGCGGCTGCGCTGTGTTGGGGCACTGCCGTCATGAAGCATGGGCGCGAAGCTCACACCATCGGGCTTGCGCGCATCAAAGCCATGGCTCGATTGCGGGTGGGCGATACCCAGCACATCGAGCAGCGTGGGCGTGACATCGGTGACGTGAATCCACTCGCGGCGAATGGCGCCCGCGTCTTTGACCTTATCGGGCCAGTGCAGCACAAAGGGCACACGGATGCCGCC
>CANGHQ010000067.1 GCA_947453585.1 Burkholderiales bacterium
CAGGCCAACTATTGTTGGCATGCGCGGATCGTCCCAGCCGCTTACCTTGTGGTCATAGACGAGCTGCGCGAGTTTGCGCTTGCTGGTCACCACATAGGTCAGGTTCAGGCGGGCAAATTCGTACTGCTTGGGCGGCGGGCTGGCCAACAGGCTGGCCTCAATCAGGCGCTCCATCAGCCAGTCGTAAAACGGGCGCTGGTCTTCAAATTCGAGCGTGCAAATGCTGTGGGTGATTTGCTCCAGCGCGTCTTCAATCGGGTGGGCAAAGGTGTACATCGGGTAGATGCACCAGGTGTCACCCGTGTTGTGATGCGTGGCGCGGCGGATGCGGTAGATGGCCGGGTCGCGCAGGTTGATGTTGGGGCTGGCCATGTCGATCTTGGCGCGCAGCACCATCGACCCATCCGCGTGCAGACCGTCGCGCATTTCGCGAAAGCGCGCCAGGTTCTCGGCGGGCGTTCGGCTTCTGAACGGGCTATTGACGCCGGGTTTGCCAAAGTCGCCCCGGTTGGTGCGCATTTCCTCAGGCGTTTGTTCGTCCACATAGGCGTGGCCTGCCTCAATCAGCGCTTCGGCCGCGCGGTACATAAAGCCAAAGTAGTCGCTGGCCTGGTAGGGCTTGTCATTACCTGGTTGGCTCCAGTCAAAACCCAGCCAGCGCACCGCGTCGATGATGCTGTTGACGTATTCGGTGTCTTCTTTTTCGGGGTTGGTGTCGTCAAAGCGCAGGTGGCACACGCCGCCATAGTCGCGCGCCAGGCCAAAGTTCAGGCAAATGCTTTTGGCGTGGCCCACGTGCAGGTAGCCGTTGGGCTCGGGTGGAAAGCGGGTGCGGATGCGGGCGGGGTCCAGCGCTCCGGTGGCCTGGTGCGCCGCGTCGCCGGGGCTGCCCGCCCAGCGGCGCGTGGCATAGGTGCCAGCGGCCAGATCGTGCTCGATGATCTGGCGCAAAAAGTTGCTGGCCTTACCAGGATTTGGGGCTTCGGGGGCGGCGGCGGATTTGGCGCCAGACTTGGCGGCGGGGGAATTGCTCATGGCTTTTATTTTAGACGGGCGCCTTTAGCGCTGACCAAAAAAAAGCGCACCCTTGTGGGGTGCGCTTTTTAGGTGCTGGCAACTTGCGTTGCCAGATCAACCGAGGGAGTGATTAACGAATCACAGCCAGTACTTCAAGCTTGCCACCTTTGATGGTTTGCAGAGTCAAAGCGCCGCCCTTGATGTCGCCTTTTTCGTCAAAGGAGATCGCGCCGGTCACGCCTTGGTAGTCTTTGGTAGCGGCCAACACGGGCAGGTACTTGGCTGGGTCGGACGAGCCGGCCTTCACCATGGCAGCAACCATGATCTTCACGCTGTCGTACACGTAAGGTGCATAAACTTGCACGGGTGTGCCGAACTTGGCTTTGAATTTGTTGTCAAAGTCCAGCTTGGCGGCTTCAAACTTGCTGCCTTTTTCCACGCCACCTGCTTCAGCGCAGAAGACTTGGTTGTCGGTCACAGCGTCACCAGCCAATTTCACCAGCTCGGACGAGCAGATGCCGTCGCCGCCCATGAACTTGGCGTTGATGCCCAGAGATTTCATCTGGCGCAGCATGGGGCCTGCAACAGCGTCCATACCGCCGAAGAACACGACGTCAGGCTTTTTGCCCTTGATGGTGGTCAGAATGGCGTTGAAGTCGGTAGCTTTGTCGGTGGTGAACTCTTTGGCCACCACGGTGCCGCCAGCAGCAACCACGGCTTTGCTGAACTCGTCAGCCACGCCTTGGCCGTAAGCGGTACGGTCGTCGATCACAGCAATAGCCTTGCCCTTCAGGGTGTTGACTGCGTACTTGCCCAGGGTGCCGCCGAGTTGAACGTCGTCAGCCACCACGCGGAACGTGGTCTTGAAACCCTGGCGTGTGTACTTGGGGTTGGTAGCAGAAGGAGAGATTTGGGGAATGCCCGCGTCGCTGTAAATCTTGGATGCAGGAATCGAAGTGCCCGAGTTCAGGTGACCGATCACGCCGGCAACCTTGGCATCAGCCAGCTTTTGCGCAACGGAAGTGCCTTGCTTTGGATCAGCGCCGTCATCTTCGGTCATCAGCTTCAAGGTGACTTTCTTGCCACCGATGGTCACGCCAGCGGCGTTGAGCTCTTCCACGGCCATGATCGCGCCGTTTTCGTTGTCTTTACCCAGGTGGGCGATTGCGCCGCTGGTCGGGCCAACGTGAGCGATCGTGACCACGGCGTTTTGGGCCATGGCAAAACCAGTGGACATTGCCAGTACGGCAGCAGCTAAGGTAGTCATTTTCATGAGTGAGTAACTCCGGTTATGGTTTTTAAAAAAGATGCCGAAACGGCACGGGGCGGAGGATAACTCGATTTGGCGTGATAAATCTTATTGACTTCGCCGCCATTTGGCTAACGATCAATTTTTTTATGCGTCTGGGACGCGTTTTTGCCAAAAAAATGGTTTTGGCGCCTAAATCCAGCCCAGCCACTGCCCCCAAATCAGCTGGCCCAGGTAGCGGCTAGGCAGCAGCGTAAAGGCCCCGGCGGTGACGCAGGCGCCCAAGTACAGCGACTGCATGGTTTTGCGGTGGCCCGCGATGTTTTTGCGCAGCAGGTAGCGAAATGCCAGCGCCAGGTTGATCAGCGTAAACGGCACCAGCAAGTGGATGGGCGTGTAGCCCGCGATATTGGGAAGGCCAAAGTCGCGGATGAAGATGGCGGTAAGAGCCGTTGCCAGCATGAATGTGACCCAGGCGTAGCCAAAGGCGCGGTGCAGCATGGGGCGCTGGGTGCGGCCCTTGCGCGCCCACAGGGCGATGGGGCCGATGGCCAGAGCGCCAATGGCGGCGCTCATGTGGACGGCAATCAGGGGCGTGAGTTGCATGGTGGGTGCAGGTTTTTGCTTGAAAAGGCAGCCAGCATAAAGCAGCGCTACAGCGCACCGGTGTCGCCCCTGCTTTCTACAATGCCCGCATGAAACGAACAACCCAAATTTCGCTGGCTTTGACGCTGCTTTTGGCCGCTGGCGCCTCCGCTTGGTGGTGGACGGGCACGGCGCAGGCGCCGGTACAGTACCGCACAGGCGAAGTCACCCGGGGCGACTTGCAGGCGGTGGTGGCCGCCAGTGGTGCGGTTAATCCGGAAGCCTTGGTGACCGTGGGCACGCAGGTGAGCGGCCAGATTCGTGATGTGTATGTGGATTTCAATGCCGAGGTCAAGGCCGGACAACTGTTGGCGCAAATTGATCCTGAGAGTTTTGAGTACCGCGTGCGTTCGGCCCAGGCCGATCATGAAGCCGCCCGCGCCGCTGTGCTCACCGCCCAGGCCAACGCCTTGGCCATGCAAACCCAGGTGTCGCGCGCGCAGGTGGACTTGAACGAGGCCCAGCGCAGCCAAGACCGCACCGACATGCTGGTGGACAAGCAGTTTTTGGCGGTCAGCGAGCGGGACAAGGCGCGCGCCCTGGTCAACACCAGCCAAGAGGCGCTCAAGGCGGCGCAGGCGCAAGTGGGCGTGGCGCAGGCTCAGGTGAGCGCGGCGCAGGCCACCGTGGCCCAGCGCGACGCGGCATTGGCGCAAGCGCGCATTGACCTGGCGCGCACCCGCATCACCTCGCCCGTGGGCGGCATCGTGGTCAAGCGCGCTATTGAGCGCGGCCAGACAGTGGCCAGCAGCCTGCAGTCGCCCGAGCTGTTCATCATCGCCAAAAACCTGGCCGACATGCAGGTGGAGGCCGCCATTGACGAGAGCGATGTGGGCCGCGTGCAAGCCGGGCAAAAGGCGCGCTTTACCGTGGATGCCTTTCCCGGGCAAAACTTTGAAGGCGAGGTGCGCCAGGTGCGCAAAGCCGCGCTCAATGTGGCCAATGTGGTGACCTATGTGGCGGTAATTGCTTTTTCGAACGCCGATGGGCGCCTGATGCCCGGCATGACGGCCAATGTGCGGGTCGTGACTGACCAGCGCAGCGGCGTGTTGCACGTGCCCAACGCCGCGCTGCGCCTGCGCATTCCAGGCGCCGAGCCGCCCGCGCCCGACAAAAGTGGCCCCAGTGGGCGCCTGTATGTGATGGACCCGCAGGGCAAACCCCAGGCGCTGGCGGTGCGCACAGGCATATCCGACGGCAACCGCACCGAGCTACTCTTGGAGCCCGGCTTGGACTCAGCCGCACCACTCAAGGAAGGTGCGTCCGTGCTGGTGGGCACCAAAACCGCCACCGGGGCGCAAGGCAAACCGGCCAGCCGTTCTCCGTTTTGATGGACGCAACCCAATTGCCTGTGGCCTTGGCCAGCGCGCCGCCGCTGATTGCGGTGCACGACCTGACCAAGCGCTATGAGATGGGATCGGCCACCCAGCGCGCGGCGGGGCAGGGGCAAAACGTGCACGCCCTGCGCGGCGTGAGCCTGCAGATTGCGCGCGGCGACTTTGTGGCGGTGATGGGCGCCTCGGGTTCGGGTAAATCGACGTTCATGAATGTTTTGGGCTGCTTAGATCGCCCCAGTTCTGGCACTTACCAGCTCGAAGGCCAGGCCGTGGAACACCTGAACTCCGACGCGCTGGCCGCGCTGCGCAACCGGCGCATTGGCTTTGTGTTTCAGCAGTTCAACCTGCTGCCCCGCGCATCCGCCTTGGAAAACGTCGAATTGCCATTGTTGTACGCCGGCGTCAAGCCCGCGCAGCGGCGCGAGCGCGCGCTGGCCGCTTTGCAGCGCGTGGGCCTTGGCGAGAGGACCGGCCACCGGCCTACCGAATTGTCCGGCGGCCAGCAGCAGCGCGTGGCGATTGCGCGGGCCCTGGTCAACGCGCCGGAGCTCGTGCTGGCCGACGAGCCCACTGGCGCGCTGGATTCGCAGACCAGCGCCGAAATCATGCAACTTCTCAGCAGCCTGAACGCCGAGGGCGTCACCATCGTGCTCGTCACCCACGAGCCCGATGTGGCCGCCTGGGCGCGCCGGAGGCTGATGTTCAAAGACGGGCTAGTGGTGCAGGATGAGGGAAATGGGGTCAGATTCCAATTAAAGCCAACAGATGAAGTCACCCCCAAAAATTGGAATCTGACCCCAATTAACGAAAAAGGTGCGCCATGAGCTGGGGGGCGGCGTTAAGCAGCGCGCTGGGAGCACTGGCGGCCAATGCTTTGCGCAGTTTTTTGACGATGCTGGGCATCATCATTGGGGTGGCGGCGGTGATTGCCATGGTGGCCGTGGGTCGGGGCGCGACCGAGCGGGTGCAAGAGCAGATGAAGGGCCTGGGCTCGAACATCATGCTGGTGTTGCCCGGCGGCGTGTCGCAGGCCGGGGTGCGTCTGGGCGCGCAAACCCGCCAGCGTCTGACCGAGGAGGACGCGCAGGCCATCGCCCTAGAGATCCCGCAAGTACAAGTGGCCGCGCCCACCTCGCGAACCACGGGTCAATTGGTTTGGGGCAACGCCAACTGGGGCAGCAGCGTGATTGGCGTGACCAACGATTATTTGGAGGCGCGCGACTGGCCGCTGCAAAGCGGGCGGGCCTTTGACGCCGCTGAACTGGCTGGATCGGCCAAAGTGGGTTGGATAGGCGCCACCGCAGCGCGCGAGCTGTTTGGCGCCCAAGACCCGGTGGACCAGGTGGTACGCCTGCGCGGCATTCCTATCACCATCATCGGCGTGCTGGAGCCCAAAGGCCAAAACTCCATGGGCCAAGACCAGGACGATGTGGTCATGATTCCCTTGGGCACCTTGCGCAATCGCATCTGGGGCGGCGACGCTACGAGCCGCCTCAAACGCGTGGGTTCGATCTCCGTCAAGGTGCGCGAGGGCGAGTCTATGGCCGCCGTGGAGGCAAGTATCCAAGATCTGCTGCGCCAGCGCTTTAAGGTGGTTGAGGGCGGCGAAGACCCGTTTACCGTGCGCAACCTGACCGAGATGCTGCAAGCCCAAGAAGAATCGAGCCGGGTCATGACGCTGCTGCTGGCCACAGTGGCGGGCATCAGCCTGGTGATTGGCGGCATTGGCATCATGAACATCATGCTGGTGAGCGTGACCGAGCGCACCCGCGAGATTGGCTTGCGCATGGCGGTGGGCGCGCGCGGGCGGGACATCTTGGCGCAGTTCTTGATTGAGGCGCTCACTTTAAGCTTGCTGGGCGGTGCGTTGGGCGTGTTGCTGGGTGCGCTGGCCACCTGGGCGGTGGGCCAGTTTGCTGGCTGGGATGTGCGCCTGAGTCTGGACTCGGTGCTGCTGGCGGTGGATTTTTCGGGCTTGGTGGGGGTGTTTTTTGGCTTCTACCCGGCGCGGCGCGCCTCGCGCCTGCAGCCGATCGAGGCGCTGCGCCATGAGTGAGAAAATACCCGGCTTATTTGCGATAACCCACCAAGGATGAAACTGTGATCGATATTGTGTTGCTGGCCAAAGCCGCCCTCATGGGCATTGTGGAGGGCCTGACCGAGTTCTTGCCTATCTCGTCCACCGGGCACCTGATTTTGGCCGGCGCCCTGCTGGGTTTTGACGACGAAAAAGCCAAGGTCTTTGACATCGCCATCCAGACCGGCGCTATTTTTGCGGTGGTGCTGGTGTACTGGGACAAGATCAAGTCCACGGTGTTGGGTTTGTCTACGCAGAGGCAGGCACGCGCACTCACACTCAATGTGTTCATCGCCTTTTTGCCCGCAGTGGTGCTGGGTCTGCTCTTTGGCAAGGCGGTCAAGGCGCATTTGTTTACGCCTGAGGTGGTGGCCAGCACCTTTATTCTGGGCGGCTTCATTATTTTGTGGGCCGAGCGGCGCCAGGCGGCCGTCGAAGACATTCAGATCGGCACGTTTGCCCGCGTGCAAAACGTCGAAGACATGACGCCCATGGACGCGCTCAAAGTAGGCTTGGCCCAGTGCTTGGCCATGGTGCCGGGCACCAGCCGCAGCGGTGCGACCATCATCGGCGGCATGTTGCTGGGCTTGTCGCGTCAGGTGGCGACCGAGTTCACTTTCTTTTTGGCCATACCTACGCTGATCGGCGCTGGGGCCTACAGCCTGTTTAAGGAGCGCGCCTTGCTCAGCGTGGCGGACGTGCCACTGTTTATGGTGGGGCTGGTGTTTTCTTTCATCAGCGCCTGGATGTGCGTGCGCTGGCTGCTGCGTTTTGTGTCCACCCACAGCTTTGTGGGTTTTGCCTATTACCGCATCGCCTTTGGCATCGTGGTGCTGGCCACCGCCTTTAGCGGCGCCGTGACCTGGGCGGCCTAAGCCCTTATTGCCGGGGCAGGGCGCTCAGGCGCCCATATTGCGCAGCGATGCTTCCATGGCGGCTGCGGTGGCCAACGGCTTTTCCATCGGAAAAAGGTGGCTGCCATCGAGCATCATGGTGCGGCCCTTGGTGAGCTGGTCGGTCATGGACATGCCGACCCTGCGCATTTCCACCGACTGGCGCCCGCCGATAAAGCTCACCGGGCATTTGAGCGGATGGCGTTTGAACAGGCGGTCGAGATTGTCGGGAATCGTGTTGTAGATTTGGGTCTCGATCGCGCGGTCAAAGGCCAGCACGCGCTTGCCGTCGTGGTCTACCGTGCCGTGCTCAATGTAGTCGTGCAGAACCTCTTCGTTCCACTGCGCAAACGCCTTTTTGTGGCGAAAGTGCTCAAAGGCGGCTTCAGCGTTGGGCCAGCTGTTGCGCCGCTTGTGGCTTACTGCACCCGGCGAGACGCTGCCCACCAATTGCGCGCCCTTGATCATGCCCAGCGCGGTAGAGCGCCAGCCGCCCAAAATGGGCGAATCGAGCAGCAGCACGCCGCGCGCCAGTTCGGGGTGCTTTGCCGCCGCCATCAGGCTCAAAATGCCGCCCAGCGAATGGCCCACCATCCACACCGGCTGGCCCAGCTTTTCGACTTGGGCGCGGGTGAATTCGGCCACTTGTTCGACCAAACCACGCCAGTTGTTGTCCACCGGGTGGAGCGGGTCGTGGCCGAGCTTTTCGATGGCCTTGACGCTAAAGCCGCGCGTGCGCAAATGTTTGAAGAGCACCCGGTAGGTGCTGGCGGGAAAGCTGTTGCCGTGAAAAAAAACAATAGGAGTCATGCAGTGGGGTGTCTCAGATCAGCTTTTCTTC